>NZ_CAMFKT010000006.1:0-194580 GCF_945957325.1 Enterobacter sp. PL1 | reverse complement strand
TTCAACGTGGGAAGTGTTGATGGTGATACCACGAGCTTTTTCTTCTGGTGCGTTATCGATCTGGTCGAATGCACGAGCAGAACCACCGTAGGTTTTAGCCAGAACGGTAGTGATTGCAGCAGTCAGGGTAGTTTTACCATGGTCAACGTGGCCGATAGTACCAACGTTGACGTGCGGTTTTGTACGTTCAAATTTTTCTTTAGACACGGCTATATTCCTTACTATAGTGCTCTCCCCTTTGGAGAGAGCACGGGACTTAGGTTTTAATCCTGTGGATTACTTACCACGGGCTTCAATAACGGCCTGAGCAACGTTGTTAGGCGCATCATCATACTTCAGGAATTCCATGGTGTATGATGCACGACCTTTGGTCAGAGAACGCAGCTGAGTTGCATATCCGAACATTTCAGACAGCGGAACTTCAGCGTGGATCTTAACGCCAGTTACTTCGGATTCCTGACCACGCAGCATACCGCGACGACGGCTCAAGTCACCGATAACGTCACCGGTGTTCTCTTCAGGAGTTTCTACTTCAACCTTCATGATTGGCTCAAGCAGAACTGGTTTTGCTTTCTTAAAGCCTTCTTTAAAGGCAATAGACGCAGCCAGTTTAAACGCCAGTTCAGAGGAGTCAACGTCGTGGTAAGAACCGAAGTGCAGACGAACACCCATGTCAACAACCGGATAGCCAGCCAGAGGGCCCGCTTTCAGCTGTTCCTGGATGCCTTTATCAACGGCTGGGATGTATTCGCCAGGAATTACACCACCTTTGATGTCGTTGATGAACTCGTAACCTTTCGGGTTAGAGCCCGGCTCCAGTGGGTACATGTCGATCACAACGTGACCGTACTGACCGCGACCACCAGACTGCTTAGCGTGTTTACCTTCAATGTCGGTAACTTTCGCGCGAATCGCTTCGCGGTAAGCAACCTGAGGTTTACCCACGTTCGCTTCAACGTTGAATTCACGCTTCATACGGTCAACGATGATGTCCAGGTGCAGTTCACCCATACCAGCGATGATGGTCTGGTTAGATTCTTCATCAGTCCATACGCGGAATGATGGGTCTTCTTTCGCCAGACGGCCCAGAGCCAGACCCATTTTTTCCTGGTCAGCTTTGGTTTTTGGTTCAACTGCGATGGAGATTACCGGCTCTGGGAATTCCATACGCTCCAGAATGATCGGGTGATCCGGGTCACACAGGGTGTCACCAGTGGTCACGTCTTTCAGACCGATAGCTGCAGCGATGTCGCCCGCACGAACTTCTTTGATCTCTTCACGTTTGTTAGCGTGCATCTGTACGATACGGCCAAAACGCTCACGCGCCGCTTTCACGGAGTTCAGGATGGTGTCACCGGAGTTAACCACACCAGAGTAAACGCGGAAGAAGGTCAGGTTACCCACGAATGGGTCGGTAGCAATTTTGAACGCCAGTGCAGAGAATGGCTCTTCGTCGCTTGCGTGACGCTCAGCCGGGGTATCTTTACCGTCGTCCAGGATGCCGTTGATCGCAGGAACGTCAACCGGGGATGGCAGGTAGTCAACTACCGCATCCAGCATCGCCTGAACACCTTTGTTCTTGAACGCAGAACCACAGGTTACCAGGATGATTTCGTTGTTCAGAACGCGCTGACGCAGAGCTTTTTTGATCTCTTCTTCAGTCAGTTCTTCACCACCCAGGTATTTCTCCATCAGCTCTTCAGAAGCTTCAGCAGCGGATTCGATCAGGTTCTGGTGCCATTCGTCAGCCAGGTCCTGCATTGCAGCTGGGATATCTTCGTATTCGAAGGTAACGCCCTGGTCTGCATCGTTCCAGTTGATGGCTTTCATTTTCACCAGGTCGATAACGCCGGTGAAGCCTTCTTCAGCACCAATTGCCAGCTGCAGCGGAACAGGGTTCGCGCCCAGACGGGTTTTGATCTGACCAACAACTTTCAGGAAGTTAGCACCCATACGGTCCATTTTGTTAACGAACGCGATGCGTGGAACTTTATATTTGTTCGCCTGACGCCATACGGTTTCAGACTGTGGCTGAACACCACCAACTGCGCAATAAACCATTACCGCGCCGTCAAGAACACGCATGGAACGTTCTACTTCGATGGTGAAGTCAACGTGCCCTGGGGTGTCGATGATGTTTACGCGATGCGGTTCGTACTGCTTAGCCATACCTGACCAGAATGCAGTAGTCGCTGCGGAGGTGATAGTGATACCACGCTCCTGCTCCTGTTCCATCCAGTCCATGGTGGCTGCGCCGTCATGAACTTCACCGATTTTGTGGTTTACACCGGTGTAGAACAGAATACGTTCGGTAGTAGTGGTTTTACCGGCGTCGATGTGCGCACTGATACCGATGTTACGGTAGCGTGCGATGGGTGTTGTACGAGCCATTTGATTCCTCGTTTATATCTTTAGGCGTTCAGTTAAGTTACCCAGAGCGGGCGGCTTCTCTGAAGCGCCCGCCTGGTGACTAAGACTCCGAAGGGATTACCAACGGTAGTGTGCGAACGCCTTGTTGGCTTCTGCCATACGGTGAACGTCTTCACGTTTCTTAACTGCAGTACCTTTGTTGTCTGCAGCATCAGAAAGTTCGTTCGCCAGACGCAGAGCCATGGATTTATCACCGCGTTTACGAGCAGCTTCAACGATCCAACGCATTGCCAGGGCATTACGACGAACCGGACGAACTTCAACTGGAACCTGATAAGTAGAACCACCAACGCGGCGGGACTTAACTTCTACAGTTGGGCGAACGTTGTCGAGAGCGACTTCGAAAGCTTCCAGTTCATTTTTACCAGAACGCTGAGCCAGGGTCTCCAGCGCGCTGTATACGATTGCTTCTGCAGTAGATTTTTTACCATCTACCATCAGGATATTTACAAATTTTGCCAGCAGTTCTGATCCGAATTTCGGATCTGGAAGAATTTTACGCTGACCAATGACGCGACGACGTGGCATGGGAATACTCCGTTGTTAATTCAGGATTGTCCAAAACTCAAAGAGTTTAGTATGACATTAAGATAAATCAGTTTGGCCTTACTTAACGGAGAACCATTAAGCCTTAGGACGCTTCACGCCGTACTTGGAGCGAGCCTGCTTACGGTCTTTAACACCTGAGCAGTCCAGCGCACCACGAACGGTGTGGTAACGAACACCCGGAAGGTCTTTAACACGACCGCCACGGATCAGGATCACGGAGTGCTCCTGCAGGTTGTGACCTTCACCACCGATGTAGGAAGTCACTTCGAAACCGTTAGTCAAACGCACACGGCATACTTTACGCAGTGCGGAGTTTGGTTTTTTAGGAGTGGTGGTATATACACGAGTACATACACCACGTTTCTGCGGGCAGGCTTCCAGCGCAGGCACGTTGCTTTTCGCAACTTTGCGTGCACGTGGTTTGCGTACCAGCTGGTTAACTGTTGCCATTAAATAGCTCCTGGTTTTAGCTTTTGCTTCGTAAACACGTAATAAAACGACCTCATACAATATGAGGACGCGAAATTTTAGGGCTACGTCGAAAAGGTGTCAAGAAATATACAGCGATCTCAAATCACCAGTTCATTTGACTGGCGTGCGTCACAGTAAGATTGACGAAATCAGTATAGCCAACCACGTCAATTTTGGCTGAAATTTGACCAGAAAGACCCCGCGCATCCAGATCGTCTTTCAGCGCAGAAACTGTTATGGGGGCATTCGTGAGCATTTCAACGAAACGGCTGCCTTCAAGTGCGGCAAGCACGCCGTCCTGAATCAGCAGCAGGTCATCACCGTCGCGCAGCATACTCAGTAACGCGTCGATATCACATTGCCATGGTGAATGGCTCAGAGTATGGAGCATGGCAGCCTCAGAAGGTCAGAACGGTGTCGTAGTGGGAAAGGTGTTCGCGCAATGCCGCAGAAGAGACGACGGTCACATCCAGCACGAAAGGCGTCTTCTCATCCAAACCGCGAGCGGCCAGCGAGTCGGCGCAGACATACAGGGTTTCAATGTCATACAGCGGCAGCACTTTAAACGTAGCGATGTAATCTCGCGCCAGAATGGCCTGTGGCTGCTGACCCGCCAGAAGCTGGAACACACCGTCCCCTAAAAAGAAGACGCCGATATCTTCGGTCAGCGCGGACGTCGCAAGTAACGCATCCAGCCCTTCGCGGCCAGAAGCGCTCCCGTGCGGCGCAGACGCAAAAACAAATGCCACGCGCTTCATCAGAATTGCACCACTCTGTCGCAGGTGAGCGCCGCCTGTGCCAGCGCGCCCAAACCGCTTAACGAAAAACCGGGCTGCAGGTTAGAACCCGACAAACCAAGACGGGCGGCTTCGGTTGCATCGGTCACGCCGCGGCGCAGTGCCGCCGCCACGCAGATGTGCAGTTCTACGCCCTGCTTTTCGTTTAATGCCTGCCAGCCGCGCACCACATCAAACTCATCGCTCGCCGGCGACGTAAACTGGTTCGCGTTATACACCCCTTCCCGATAGAAGAAGACGCTCGCCAGCTCATGTCCGGCTGCCAGCAGCGCATGCGCAAACTGCAGCGCGCTGCTTGCCTGCTGAGTCCCGTACGCCGGGCCTGTCACCATTAACGCAAAACGCATTACTTGTCTTGTCCCAGGAAATCACCGCTTTTGAACTGGCGAATATAGAGATAGACCGTGTGCTTGGAGATGTTGAGACGATCGGCCACCTGGTTGATGGCGTCTTTAATATCAAAAATCCCTTTTTCATAGAGATTGAGCACGATCTGGCGATTCTTGGCGTTGTTCGAGACGTTGCGGTCGGCATTCACCTCTTCAATGGTGAACTCAAGCGTCTGCGTGACGAGATCTTCGACGGAAGAGGCAAAGTTAACAGAAGAGCCAACATCCGGCGTCTCTGGTGGAATAAAGGTGCTCATGATCTGCGAGAAAGGCACATCAAGGTTCATGTTGATGCACAGCAGCCCAATTACACGATGCTCGCGGTTTCGAATCGCGATGGTTTCTGATTTCATCAGCACGCCGCTTTTGGCGCGGGTGAAATAGCATTTGGAGACGCTGCTGTCCGCGCCGGTCATGTCATGCAACATACGCAATGCAAGGTCGGTAATTGGCGAGCCAATTTTACGGCCAGTATGCTCACCATTCGCAATGCGGATGGCGGAACACTTCAGATCTTGCAGGGAGTGCAATACGATTTCGCAGTGGGAGCCAATGAGCATCGCTAACCCGTCCACTACCGCTTCATAGGATTTCAGAATATCGAAGTCGGTCTGATCGAAAGGACGTTGATCCAGCAAATCAAGTTCACTGGTTTCGTTGGTTAAAAGCGACCTGGACATGAAAAAAACACTCCTTTTCAGGAGCCTGTCGTTAGGTTTTCAGGGCAGGCTCATTATCTACACGGACAACTAAATTAATACAGCGTGCCTAACGCTTTCCAGTGTTAATTATATCTGCCCCACAATAAAAAACCGCCGCCTTAAAGGCGGCGGTTTTTTTTCAGCATTACTTCTTAGCGGCAGCGGCTTTATCGTCAGCCGGTGCGTCTGCCTTGGCATCCGCTTTCGGTGCCGGTTTGATGTCCAGCAGCTCTACGTCAAAGACCAGCGTAGAGTTGGCAGGGATCCCCGGAACGCCGGTTTTGCCATAGGCCAGATCCGGTGGGATGACCATCTTGATCTTGCCGCCTTTCTTGATGTTTTTCAGGCCTTCAGTCCAGCCAGGGATCACACCATCCAGACGGAAGGAGAGCGGCTCACCACGGGTGTAAGAGTTATCGAACTCTTTACCGTCGATCAGCGTACCTTTGTAGTTCACGACAACCGTGTCGCTGTCTTTAGGCGCATCGCCGGTGCCTTCTTTCTCAACTTTGTACACCAGGCCAGTCGAAGAGGTTTTCACACCCTTCTCTTTAGCGAAGGCATCGCGGTAGGCTTTGCCTTTCGCTTCGTTGTCTTTAGCGTCCGCGTCCATCTTAGTCTGCGCGGCGCCCTTCACACGCGCTTCGAACGCCTGCAGAGTCTGTTCAATTTCCTGGTCAGACAGCTTGCTCTTATCGGCAAATGCGTCCTGAACGCCTGCGATCAGCTGAGCTTTATCCAGTTTGATGCCCAGTTTCTCTTGTTCTTTCAGAGAGTTTTCCATGTAACGACCCAGAGATGCGCCCAGTGCGTAGGCGGATTTCTGGTCGTCATTTTTGAACGCTGCTTTGCTGTCTGCAGTGGCAGCAGGCTTCGCAGCAGTATCAGCAGCGAATGACAGCGGCGCGTTCAGCGCAACAGCCATCGTCGTCGCCAGCAGCGTTACTTTAAACAGTGATTTCATCCATATCTCCAGGGCCTGGGGACTCTCACCCCAGCGTTAAACGTAAATGAGTGACGTACTATAAAACGTTGCAGAAGAAATCTACAGACAGACACGTCCAATTCTCGCCACTTTTCAGACTATTTTTGTTTAAATAAGTTTCTTGCCAGAGGGATGCGAACTGTACTTAAGGATAAACTCAGTTAAACTGCGCCGCCGCTGGGCCATTATGGCGAATCTGAAATAAACGAGGTGAATGATGAAGGATACAACGATAGAAGCGAGAATGGCTGAGCTGGAAAGCCGCCTGGCTTTTCAGGACATCACCATCGAAGAGCTAAACCAGACCGTGACCGCACATGAGCTCGAAATGGCGAAACTGCGGGATCATATGCGCCTGCTGACGGAAAAGCTGAAGGCTACGCAGCCGTCGAACATCGCCTCTCAGTCAGAAGAGACGCCACCGCCTCATTATTGAGGCGTAAAAAAAGCGGGATAATCCCGCTTTTTTATTTTCCGCATAACGGTATTAGTGGCAGCCGCAGCCGCCGTTACCGCAACCACCTTTACCGTGGCCGTGGTCATGACCATGGTCGTGGCCGTGACCACCGCAGCAGCCGTCGTGGCCGTGATCGTGATCATGGTCGTGACCGTGCGCACCGTGAACGTGGCCATGAGCCAGCTCTTCTTCGGTCGCTTCGCGGATCGCAACAACTTCTACGTTGAACTTCAGGTTCTGGCCAGCCAGCATGTGGTTGCCGTCAACCACGACGTGGTCATCTTCCACTTCGGTGATTTCAACTGGAACCGGGCCCTGGTCGGTTTCCGCCAGGAAGCGCATGCCAACCTGCAGTTCGTCAACACCCATGAACACGTCTTTAGGAACGCGCTGAACCAGGTTATCGTCATACTGACCGTAAGCGTCGTTCGCGCCTACAGCAACGTCAAATTTGTCGCCAACTTCATGACCTTCCAGCGCGTTTTCCAGGCCGGAAATCAGGGAACCGTGACCATGCAGGTAGTCAAGCGGCGCACTCACCGGAGACTCATCAACCAACACACCGTCTTCTGTACGTACCTGATAGGCCAGGCTGACCACCAGGTCTTTTGCTACTTTCATGATATCTCCTGAGCGTGGGAAAATTGCTGGCGCAGATTGTAGCGGAAATCTGCACCTGTGTACCCTTTAGCTTAAAAAAACTCAGGGCATATCGCTAGTCCGGATGAAAAATCCCGATAACTTGCTCTTCTTTGCGAACGTGCTCGCGCGCCTCTTTGTCGGCCTCACGCATCTGGTGACCGCACTTAACACACTCAACAACATCAATATTATTTTCCCGCCACATCGCCAGGGTATCTTGCGCCTGGCAGGTCGGGCATTTTGCACCCGCGATAAAGCGTTTACGTACAGCCATCTTTCGTTACCCTTTATTCAAATTCATCCCAGCCATCGAGCTGGCGTCGTTCCTGCTGCATCTCGCGCTGGAAGATCTCCTCCAGCTCGCGACGCGCTTCCCGCACGCGGGAGATCTGCGCCGTATCGGTATGGACCGGCATCAGCTCGCGCAGCATCCGCATATCCAGCCGGCGGAAATGCATCTGGGCGCGCTGCGCCTGATGCGGATGCATGCCAAGCGAGATCAGCGCCTTGCGCCCCAGCTCCAGCGCACTGGAGAACGTCTCACGGGAGAAGTGTTTCACACCCGCCTGCAATAATTCGTGAGCTTCAACACGTCCCCGCGCACGCGCCAGAATATGCAGATGCGGGAAATGCTGCTGGCAGAGATCCACCAGCTTCATCGTATCTTCCGGGTCGTTACAGGTAATGACGATGGACTCTGCCGCCTCTGCCCCCGCCGAGCGCAGTAGCTCGAGCTGGGTCGCGTCGCCGTAGTAAACCTTGTAGCCATATTTGCGCATCAGGTTGACCGCGCTGATATCCCGCTCCAGCACCGTAATGCGCATTTTGTTCGCCATCAGCAAACGGCCGATTACCTGTCCAAAACGGCCAAAGCCCACCACGATCACCTGGGGCTTATCGTCTTCCACCCACGGCGCTTCGTCTTCATCGTCTGTCGGGTTCAGGCGGCGCGACAGCAGTTTATCCACCATCTTCATCAGCAGCGGCGTGGTCATCATGGACAGCGTGACCGTTACCAGCAAAAGCGCCATCTGATCGTCTTTAAACAGCTTCTGGGAGGAGGCGGTAGAGAACAGCACAAACGCGAACTCGCCTCCCTGGCTCAACACGCTCGCAAACTGCATGCGCTCCGAACTGCGCAGGCCGTATATGCGCGCCATGACGTACAGCACCAGCGTTTTCACAGCCACCAAGATGGCCACGCTCACCACAACCCACAGCAGATGGGTATAGAGCACGCCAAGGTTGAGCGCCATCCCCACCGAAATAAAGAACAACCCCAACAGCAACCCTTTGAAGGGATCGATGGCAATTTCCAGCTCGTGGCGGTATTCACTTTCCGCCAGCAGCACCCCGGCGATAAAGGTCCCGAGCGCCATCGACAGCCCCAGCGCATCCATAAACAATGCCGACCCCAGCACCAGCAGCAGCGTCGCGGCGGTAAACACCTCGCGCACGCCGGACGCGGCAATAAAGCGGAATACGGGACGTAACAGGAAACGTCCGCCAATCAGCATCCCCGCGAAGGCCAGCACCTTCATCGCGATTTTCGCCCAGTCAAAGTGGTCGTCGCCAGAGCCCGCCAGCAGCGGCACCAGCGCCAGCGCCGGGATGACCGCCAAATCCTGGAACAGCAGCACCGAAAAACCCAGCTGACCGGCTTCGTTACGGTTCATCCCCTTGTCGCGCATCATCTGCAGGGCCATCGCCGTCGACGACATCGCAAGGCCTATCCCGCCGATCACCGCCGCCTGCCAGGAGAAATTCGTCAGCATTAACAGGCCACCCAGAATCGCGGCGCTGAGCAACACCTGAGCGGCACCTACGCCAAAGATGGAGCGTCGGAGCTGCCACAATTTTGAAGGATTCAGCTCCAGGCCGATGATGAACATCAGGAACACCACGCCCAGCTCGGAGAAATGGAGGATCTCATCTACATCGCTGATGAATCCCAGTCCCCAGGGGCCAATCGCGATCCCCGCCAGCAGATACCCCAGCACCGCACCGATACCAATACGTGCAGCAAGCGGCACCGCGACGACGGCCGCAAATAAAAACAGCACCCCGGCGAGGAGCAAATTCGATCCTTCCATTAACGCCCTCCTGCCGGAATCGGTGACGCCAGCCATTCACCGTAGGCTCTGGCGTGGCTGGCCAGCTCTTTCGGATCCTGACGACGGGCCCAGTAGACAATAATCGGGCTCATCCAGTGCATACGGCACATGGCCGCCGTCAGCTCAAAAGGCCGCAGAATGTCGCTCATCGGATAGCGGTTCAGCCCGTCGTGGCGGTAGGCGCTTTCGGGTTCACCGGTCGTAATCACACTACGCCAGTACTTTCCCGCCAGCTGGTTGCCCCCCACCCCGCTGGAGAAGCCCCGACTCAGCACGCGGTCCAGCCACTCTTTGAGCAGCGCCGGACAGCTGTAGGTATAAAGCGGATGCTGGAACACAATCACGTCATGCTGACGCAGCAGTTCCTGCTCGTAAGGAATATCAATAAAGAAATCAGGATAGTGCGCGTAGAGATCGTGCACCGTCACGTTGCTGAGCTGAGTAGCCGGCTTAAGCAGCACCCGGTTTGCCACCGAGTCCTGAGATTCCGGATGGGCATACAGCAGCAGCACTTTTGCTGTCTGAGACATCATTCCCCTCCCGGTCTTGTTTCTGTTTTTGTGTATCGTCGCTGTTTTGGGCTACCATGGCGGCCCGGTGCGGAAAATGGCCCACACCTTACATTATCATAATGACAAATTAACATAGTCGGAACATACGGCGCTTCTATGATTGTTTTCTCCTCGTTACAAATTCGTCGCGGCGTGCGCGTCCTGCTGGATAACGCCACTGCTACCATCAACCCGGGCCAGAAAGTGGGCCTGGTCGGCAAAAACGGCTGTGGTAAATCCACGCTGCTGGCGCTGCTGAAAAACGAGATTAGCGCGGATGGCGGTAACTTCACCTTCCCGGGGAACTGGCAGCTCGCCTGGGTAAACCAGGAGACGCCCGCGCTGAGCGAACCGGCACTCGACTATGTTATCGACGGCGACCGGGAATACCGCAAGCTCGAGGCGGAACTTAACGCCGCTAACGAGCGCAACGACGGCCACGCCATCGCCACCGTTCACGGCAAGCTGGACGCCATTGACGCGTGGACCATTCGCTCCCGCGCCTCCAGCCTGCTGCATGGCCTGGGCTTCAGCAATGAGCAGCTGGAACGCCCGGTCAGCGACTTCTCCGGCGGCTGGCGTATGCGCCTCAACCTGGCGCAGGCGCTGATCTGCCGCTCTGACCTGCTGCTGCTCGATGAACCGACTAACCACCTCGATCTCGATGCGGTTATTTGGCTGGAGAAGTGGCTCAAGAGCTATCAGGGCACTCTGATTCTGATCTCCCACGACCGCGACTTCCTCGACCCGGTGGTGGATAAAATCATTCATATCGAACAGCAAACGATGTTCGAGTACACCGGCAACTACAGCTCCTTCGAGCGCCAGCGCGCGACGCGCCTTGCCCAGCAGCAGTCCATGTACGAAAGCCAGCAGCAGCGCGTGGCGCACCTGCAAAGCTTTGTGGATCGCTTCAAGGCCAAGGCGTCAAAGGCGAAGCAGGCCCAGAGCCGCATCAAGATGCTGGAGCGCATGGAGATGATCGCCCCGGCGCACGTCGACAACCCGTTCCACTTCAGCTTCCGGGCCCCGGAAAGCCTGCCAAATCCCCTGCTGAAAATGGAAAAGGTCAGCGCGGGTTATGCCGACCGCATTATTCTCGACTCCATCAAGCTCAACCTGGTGCCGGGTTCACGTATTGGTCTGCTCGGGCGCAACGGTGCCGGTAAATCCACGCTGATCAAACTGCTGGCGGGCGAGCTTAATCCGGTCAAGGGTGAAATCGGCCTGGCGAAGGGCATCAAGCTGGGTTACTTCGCCCAGCATCAGCTGGAATTTTTACGCGCGGATGAATCCCCGATTCAGCACCTCGCGCGTCTGGCGCCGCAGGAGATGGAGCAGAAGCTGCGCGACTACCTCGGCGGCTTCGGCTTCCAGGGCGATAAGGTCACCGAAAACACCGAGCGCTTCTCCGGCGGCGAAAAGGCCCGTCTGGTGCTGGCGCTGATCGTCTGGCAGCGCCCGAACCTGCTGCTGCTCGATGAACCGACCAACCACCTGGATCTCGACATGCGTCAGGCGCTGACCGAAGCGCTGATTGAATTCGAAGGGGCGCTGGTGGTGGTTTCGCACGACCGTCACCTGATCCGCTCCACCACGGACGATCTCTACTTAGTGCACGACGGCAAAGTTGAACCGTTCGACGGCGATCTGGAAGACTACCAGCAGTGGCTGACGGACGTGCAGAAGCAGGAGAACCAGCCGGAGGAGTCGGCGAAAGACAACGCCAACAGCGCGCAGGCACGTAAAGACCAGAAGCGCCGTGAAGCGGAGCTGCGCACCCAGACTCAGCCGCTGCGTAAAGAGATTGCCCGTCTCGAAAAAGAGATGGAAAAGCTCAACGCCACGCTTGCTACCGTTGAAGAGAAGCTCGGCGACAGCGGTCTGTATGACCAGAGCCGTAAAGCCGAACTGACGGACTGCCTGCAAACCCAGGCGAAGACCAAATCCAGCCTTGAAGAGTGTGAGATGGCGTGGCTGGACGCGCAGGAACAGCTGGAAGCGATGCTGCAGGCTGACTGATACCGGGAGGGCTATGAGTTTCGATAACACGAGCGAGATTACATTCCGCAAGCTCAGCATCTTCATGACGTTTATGGAGAAGGGGAATATCGCGCGTACCGCCGAAACTCTGGGCCTGAGCGGCGTCAGCGTTCACCGTGCGCTGCACACGCTGGAAGAGAACGTGCGCTGTCCGCTCTTTACCCATAAGGGGCGCAACCTGATTGCTCTCCCTTCCGCCTGGACCTTACTGGAATATTGTCAGGAAGTGATGCAGGTGATGGAGCGCGGGCTGGAAGCGTCGCGCAAAATTGCCGGGATCGGCCAGGGGCGGCTGCGAGTCGGAACGCTCTACTCGCTCACCCTGGAAACCGTGCCGCGTCTGATCATGGGCATGAAGCTACGTCGTCCGGATCTGGAAATGGATCTGACGATGGGCTCCAACGAAACCCTGCTGCACATGCTGGATGAAGGCTCTCTGGACGCCATTCTTATCTCCATTTCCGAGAGCGATATCGACCGTAACAGCCTGGAAGTGCTCCCGCTGTTCCATGACGACATCTTCCTTGCCGCACCGGCCTCCGCGACGCTCAATACCCGCGGCCCGGCCGATCTGCGCGACTATAAAGATCGGAAATTTGTCTCTCTTGCGGAAGGGTTCGCCACCTATGCAGGCTTCCAGGAGGCGTTTCATATCGCCGGGTTCGAGCCGGAGATTGTTACCCGGGTGAATGACATTTTCTCCATGCTCAGTCTGGTGCAGGCGGGAGTGGGCTTTACGCTGATGCCGGGCAGGATGAAAAAGGTCTATGAGAATTCCGTGCAGCTCCTGAAGCTTGCCGAGCCGTACCAGATGCAACAGCTGATCGCCATCGTCTTTGCCCGCAACCGCGAGCAGGATCCAAGCCTGCGGGCGCTGGCCGCCGAAGGGCGGATGTATGCCCGCAGTTTGCAGGATAGTGCCTGATGTTATTGCCCGGTGGCGCTACGCTTACCGGGCCTAGAGTCCGTAGTAGGCCCGGTAAGGCGCAGCCGCCACCGTGCTAAACCATCACGCACGGAGTCGCTTCGCCAGATGTACCGCCACGTCCACCCCGCTGCGCTCCAGTGAAATCGTCTCTCCTTCCCACGGCGCCTGACGCGTCAGGCAGGTCAGTACGCCGCCGGGGGGCATCTCGATCGCCAGCCGGGCTTCGCGTTCATTCGCTGAAATCATCGCCTCCTGCCAGCGCACCGTACGCGCCATGTTCATCGCCAGATCGTCGGCGATCTTTTCCGGCTGCCACAACACGCGCCCGGTGCTGCCGCTCAGGTAGGCGCAGCGTGGGCGTGAAAGCGTGACCGATTCAAACGCCGTTGCCAGCTTTTGCGCGGGTGCTGTCAGCAGTTCGCAGTGCGACGGCACGCTGACCGCCAGCCGTTTGGCCTTGCTCGCCCCTTTCGCCAGCGCGCGCGACGCCGCCTCCGCCATCCCTTCATCGGTTCCGGCAATCACGATCTGCGTTTCGGCATTCAGGTTGGCAATGTAGGTCCCGGTGCCCTGGATAAGGTCTTCCACCTGCGGCAGAGTGAGCCCCATAATTGCCGTCAGGCCGTAGCCGTGCGGATACGCCTGCTCCATCAGATCGCCACGCAGCGCCACCAGCTTCAGCGCATCCGTGAAGTCCAGCGCGCCTGCAATGACCGCCGCCGGATAAGCGCCGATGGACAGCCCGCTGACGATATCCGGCGCCACGCCGCGCCGTTCCAGCTCGCGCGCCCAGGCCACGCCTGCAATTAGCAGGCAAAGCTGAACCGCGCGGGTATGGCTTAACGCGTCTGCGCTATCCAGCGTATCCACTTCGGTGCCAAGCACCTCACGCGCCTGAGCCAGTTCCGTTCCCGGCAGGTTTTGCAGCATGCCTTCGTGCTGCGTGCCCTGCCCCGGAAAGGTAAACACTATTTTCATCACTCCTCCCTGCGCCACGGATCCGCCACCAGGCGCGGTCCACGGCGGGTTTTCAGCAGCGTTTTGCCGTCGCGCAGCCACTCCGCCAGCGCGAAACCGCCCTCGGGCGTATCCACCTGCGTATCGGCACGACACAGCGCACGGCTTAGCCGGGACTGCCACGTCGTCAGGGCGTCCGGTGAGATCGGCAGCGGAGCGCGGATAAGCAGATCGAGATCGCTGTCGGCATGGATCACCGGGATACCGGTCGCCAGCGCGTAGCCGGTACTGCCGGTAATGCCCCACGTCCACGGCCACGCCTGCTGAGAAAGCTGAAGCGCCACCTGAACGGGTGGCTGAGTCACAAAGGGCGAGCGCAGCAGTTCGGCCGCAACGCTCAGATCTTCTGGTGAAACCACGCGTAACACGTTTTCGGGCTTCCCCCATCCGGCCGCCCGCTGATCGCGACGTAAACCGCGCACGCCAACGGGGATCCGGCCTTCGCTATCCACATCACGCCGCACCACCACCGGCAGGCCGGTATGCCAGGCGGCCTCCACCCAGGATTCAGTGATGCCTTCCAGCGCATCGCGGGAAGTAAGCCAGATAAGGTCGTGCGGGCGTAATGTTGTGGTCATGGTTACATTCCTGAAGTCAGCGAGATAAACAGCGGCAGCGACAGGATACACAGTACGGAGCTTAACAGCAGCACGGCTTCAGCATCCGGCGATTGCACGCCAAAGCGGTTACCGAACACCACGCCGAAGAAGCCCGCGGAGAGCGCAATCATGAGGATCGCGGTGATCGCCACGGAGCCATGCAGACCAAAGATCAAGACGATACCCCAGGCGATGGCAGGCTGAATCAGCAGCTTGGCGATGGTGGAGGTGATCACCATGGTGTTGATCTGCAGCTTACGGGCAGAGAGGATCACCCCGGTCAGGAACAGCGCCGCAGCGGTCGCGGACAGTCCCAGCGGTTTAATCGCCGCCAGCACCAGCTCCGGCATTTTGATGCCGATGGCGGACAAAATCACACCCAGCAGCGGGCCCATCACGATCGGCTTTTTAATGGAGCGCCACATCAGCACCGGCAGCATGGAAAGCGTTGAACCGGAGTTATTGCCCTCGGCGCGCGCTTTTTCACGCTCCAGAATGAGCAGGCAGAACGGGGTCATCAGCACCGAACCGCAGGCGATGGAGACCGCGACGGAGAGCGACGTAGAGGAACCTTCGCCCAGCACGCTGCCCAGAATCGGCAGACCCAGCGCTGCATAGTTGGGCAGCGCGACGGTGAGCGTCAGCACGGCCGCATCCTGTGGCGATTTCTTAAAGACGCCGGTGGCGAGGAAATAGATGACCGCATAGGTGATCCACATCGCCAGCGTCAGCACCAGGATCAGCGGCGACTGGGCAACGATGCCGGTCCACGGGGTTTGCACGGTGGCACTGAACAGCGCGGCAGGGAGTGCAAAATCCATTACGAAGATATTAAGCAGGGAAACATTTTTGTTATCGACCATCTTTGCCTTGCCGGCCCAGAATCCCAGCAGCATGATGACGAAAATCGGTGCAAGAGCATGAACAATTACGTAAGTCATAAATCACCTGTAGTAAAAAAGTTTTAGCACTGGCGCGATGATTATTATTTTCAGGATGCAGGTTCCCGCGTGGGCGCTGTCACGCGCCCACGGGTTGATGCATCTGGCAGGTCTCTTTTTACTTACCAGCTGGCTCGCATACGTTCGCGTACGAGCGCCGAGCTGCGGCGATTGTCAGCACCCAGACGGTTTTTCAACGTGGTGTCCTGACGAGCGTCACTGATGGCCTGTTGCAGGGTGGATTTCACCAGCGTCAGATCGTTATCGGAGGGGGCATCCGGGTTGCTGATATCCAGCAGGTTAGAGAGCAGCCCCAGCGTGGCGTAGTTGCTGATGTCGTAGGCCATTGGCGGAATGGTCGCCGCCAGTTTTTCCAGCGCCTCGACGGTACGCAGCGTGATGCGCGCCGCAGACTCTTTGCCCATCGCGTGGATCAGCACGCCTTTGTCGTTAAAGGCGATCAGACGGTTAGCCTGGTAGCCGTGCGCCAGGAACGCGCCGGACATCGCCTTGCCGACGATAAGCCCAATCACCGGGTGACCGGCCAGGCGGGCATTCGCATAGGCTGCTGCCGCACCGGCCAGCGCCTGATGAATCCCAAACGCCTCTTCGCGTCGGCCATAGGCCTGGCTTGGGACGTCGATCACCGCCACAATCGGGCGCTTCACGGGTTTGTCAGCATCCGCCGCGACGGTTTCACTGACCACTTTCGCCAGGGTCCAGCCTTCCAGCAGCCCCACTTCCCCTTTCGCCGCACGCGGGAAGTGGTTGTTGGCATCCGGCACCACGGCAACAAAGCGCACCGCCTCGCCGTTCAGCTCGCCGTCTGCCGCCTGGACGGACGGGCATAGCCCCTCGATACGTTTGGCGTTCGGGGCGAGGATGTCCAGCCAGCGTTCGCCACGGCTTATTGCGTTACTCATCATTTCACCTCCCGGGCAAAAAGCGCGTTAATCTGTTCGGCATCAGCCTGTTTGCGGGTGTCGAAATTCGTCAGACGGTTCAGGTAATCGTCGTAGTTATCGGTGCGATGTTTCGCGGGAACGCCTTTAGCAATCGCGTCGTTCATCGCCTGTTTCACCGCGTTGATACCGTCGCCGACGAGCGCATCCACCAGCCCGCTTTGATAGCGCACTTCACCGCCGGTCATGCTCCAGATAAACGGACGATCGCGGGAGTCGTACTCCTCAATGCCCGCCTCCTGTTCGATAACCTGCGGGCCGTTGAGGCCAAGACGCGCTTCGCGGGTCACGATCAGGTAGCTGCAGAGCGCCGCCGCGATGGACATCCCACCGAAGCAGCCCACGGTTCCGGCCACAATGCCAATAACCGGCGTGTAGCGACGCAGGTCCACAATCGCCGCGTGAATATCGGCAATCGCCGCCAGGCCGAGGTTCGCCTCCTGCAGACGCACGCCGCCGGTTTCGAGGCACAGTACCGCCTGAGTCGGAATGCCGTTGCGGTTATCCTCCGCCGCCAGCTCCAGCGCCGCCGCCATTTTGGCGCCGGACACTTCGCCCATGCTGCCGCCCTGGAACGCGCCTTCAATCGCCACGACGACGGCAGGCTTGCCGTTGATGGTGCCCTTCGCCACCACCATGCCGTCGTCCGCCTGCGGCACAATGCCCTGTGGCCCAAGCCACGGAGAAATAATGCCTTCAAACGGATCCAGCAGTTCGCGGTAGCTGCCCTCGTCGAGCAGGGCCTGCGCGCGCTGGCGCGCTTTCAGTTCGATAAAGCTGCTGTCATCACGCATGGCTCACCCCCTCAAAAACCTGTTCGATGCGAATGCGCGCCACGCCCGGCGTCGCGCCGAAGTCGTGGATGGTCAGCTTCCCTGCGGGCAGGCTGCTGACGGTTTGCAGACGGTTGAACAGCGCCTCCCAGCGCCCCCGGCTGTTGTCCACGGAGGTGGTGATATCAATGGTTAACGTCTGGCCCGGTTCGGCGGTGAAGAGCACCTCCATATCCCCGGAACCGACTACCCCTGCCAGCGCCCTGCCGCTTAACGTGCGGCTGGCTGGCACGGTCAATGTGATTTTTTCCATAACATCCTCTTAATGCTTTGAATTTGGCGTTTCGATGCGGTCGAGAAACAGCGTGGCGGCAAGCAGGTCGGCAGCGCCGCCCGGTGAGGCGTTGAGCGCCAGCATCTGACGGTCTAACCTCGCCAGCGCCTGCTGGCCCGCAGGCGTTGCGCTGCCGCCGGCATTCAGCACCGCACGGGCGCCGTCCTGCATAGCATCAAGCCCTTCCATTCCGGCACGTGACAGCACGCAGGTGTCGGTGAGTGAGGTCATGATGGCCATCAGCGCGTCGAGCCTGGCGTGCGTTTCGCTGCTGCCGTTGAGGCGGCTCAGACGAAGCTGCGGCAGCGCGCGCTGCATAACGTGCGGGAACGCCTGCTGCGCCTCTTCACGCGCGCCCGGCACGCGGTAACGGTGCGTGGCGCGCAGGCCTTTACTGAACACCTTCGGCGCCGCGTCGTCCGGCAGTCTCGCCAGCTGTGCGGCGGTGCGGGCGACGTCTTGCGCCCTGGCATCACCGCCGAGCATCGCCACCGCGCTGACCAGCAGCCCCAGCGCCCAAATCGCGCCGCGATGGGTGTTTACGCCACCGGTTGCGGCCATCATCTGCTGCTCGCCTTCGCGACCGAGTCGCCCGACGGTTTGCCGAAGTGCGATATCTGCCGGGCGCTGCCAGCTTTGCAGCGCCAGTGCCTGAAACGTGGAGGTCAGGCTGTGCGCGGAGCACTCCATCAGCGCAAGGGATAAATCGTGGTGCGCGCCGTTCCCCCGACTGTCCACCAGACCGGGTTTCGGGCTTAAACGTGCTTCGTCAATCAGACACTGCGTGGCGGTTCGCGCCAACCATTCGGCACCGCCTTCAACCTGAATCTGGGGGAGAAGTTTCATTACCAGCTCCGGAATTTCGCAGGTGGGTTATAGAGACCGCCGGACCATTCCACGAGATCAGACACGCTGCCTGCCGCCAGCAGAGAGCGGGTGGCATCAGTGCGGCGAATCCCCATATCTTCCGGATAGAGCACCTTGCCGCTCTGACGCAGTTCCGCCACGCGTTTGGCATCCACGCCCAGACCGATGTCGGTGATCCCCGCGACGGCGGCGACCATGGCGCGACGCTCTTCCAGATCTTTCGCCCGATAGAGGTAGGCAATCCCCTCTTCCGTCAGCACGTGGGTGACGTCATCGCCGTAGATCATCACCGGCGCCAGCGGCATACCGGAGGCTTTCGCCACGTCAACGGCATCGAGTTTTTCCACGAAGGTCGGCTTCACGCCCGCCTGGAAGGTTTCCACCATCTGCACGACGAGTTTTTTGCCGCGCTGCATTGGGTCAGGTTCGGTGATCATGTTCAGCCAGGCTGGCGTGGCGTGGCGACGACCGTGCGGGTCGTGACCCATATTTGGCGCACCGCCGAAGCCGGACAGACGACCACGGGTCACGGTTGAGGAGTTGGCGTAGCCGTCCACCTGCAGCGTAGAGCCGATGAACATATCCACCGCGTACTGACCTGCCAGCTGGCAGAACGCGCGGTTGGAGCGCATGGAGCCGTCGGCACCGGTAAAGAAGACGTCCGGACGCGCGCGGATGTACTCTTCCATCCCCAGCTCGCCGCCGAAGCAGTGCACGCTCTCGACCCAGCCGCTTTCAATAGCCGGGATCAGCGTCGGATGCGGGTTCAGCGTCCAGTGTTTACAGATTTTGCCTTTAAGGCCGAGCTGTTCACCGTAGGTAGGCAGCAGCAGCTCAATCGCCGCAGTGTTAAAGCCGATCCCGTGGTTCAGGGACTGCACCTGGTGTTCCGCATAAATACCCTTGATGGCCATCATCGCCATCAGGATGTGTTCCTGTTTAATCAGGCGCGGGTCGCGGGTAAACAGCGGTTCGATAAAGAACGGCTTATCGGCCACCACCACAAAGTCAATCCACGAACCCGGAATGTCCACGCGCGGCAGGTCACACTCGTCATCCACCAGCTCGTTCACCTGCGCGATGACGATGCCGTCATGGAACGCGGCGGCTTCCACCAGCGCCGGGGTATCTTCGGTGCTCGCCCCGGTGTAGAGGTTGCCTTTGCGGTCAGCTTTAAAGCCGGCGATCAGCGCCACGTTTGGCGAGAGGTCGACGTAGAGGCGTGAATAGAGTTCGATGTAGGTATGAATCGCGCCGATTTCGAGCTGACCATCCTCCAGCAGTTGGGAGATTCGCAGGCTCTGCGTCCCGGAGAAGGAGAAATCCAGCTTGCGGGCGATGCCTTTCTCAAAGATATCCAGATGCTCGCTGCGGCCGACGCTCGGCATGATCATATGCAGGTCGTGGACAATTTGCGGGTTCACTTCGGCAAGCGAGCGGGAAAGGAAATCCGCCTGCTTCTGGTTGTTACCTTCCAGAACGACCTTGTCGCCAGGCGCGATCAGTTTTTCCAGCATGGCGACAAGATCGCCGGTTGGCAGTACCTTGCCCTGCACCGGTACGGAGGCCAGACGACGCGCTTTTTCGCTGCGTCGCGTGTTCCATTGCCGGGTGGGTGTTTGCCCAGATAACATTATTAACCTCCTGATTCAGCTAATCATTTTGATTTGCTTAACGTTGAATAAAGTGTGCGCTCTGGTGAGAAAGGCATCAATTAAGCGTAGAGCTGAATCATTAGCCTGAGAGTAATAATCAAGGTAAATATTTGTGATCGGGATCAGTTCATGTTTCGGAAAACCAGGCTAAACGGGGTACAATTCGGAAAGTATCGTTAATTTCTGACAAGAAACAGCATCGCGCTTATGACCCAAATCATTCCATCAGGCTTCGAGATTGCAGCCGAAGACAGCACTGAGTTCGTGCCTATGCGCGGCGTCGCCAATCGCCATTTGCAGACCATGCTGCCGCGACTGATCCGCCGCAAGGTACAGTTCACCCCTCACTGGCAGCGGCTAGATCTGCCAGACGGTGACTTTCTGGATCTCGCCTGGAGCGAAGCGCCGGATCAGGCTCGACATAAGCCGCGGCTGGTGGTTTTTCACGGTCTGGAAGGCAGCCTGCACAGCCCGTATGCACACGGGCTCATTGAGGCAGCCAAAGCGCGCGGCTGGCTCGGCGTGGTGATGCATTTTCGCGGCTGCAGCGGCGAGCCGAACCGGCAGAAGCGTATCTATCACTCGGGTGAAACCGAAGACGGCACGTGGTTTTTACACTGGCTGCGGGACAACTTTGGCACCGTGCCCACCGCGGCCGTAGGCTACTCGTTGGGCGGAAATATGCTGGCCTGCCTGTTAGCTAAAGAAGGGGAAAGCGTCCCGCTGGATGCCGCCGTCATCGTCTCCGCCCCGTTCATGCTGGAGCAGTGCAGCTACCACATGGATAAAGGCTTTTCCCGCGTCTATCAGCGCTACCTGCTCAACCTGCTGAAGGCCAACGCGGCGCGTAAGCTGAAGGCCTACCCGGACACCCTCCCGGTCAGCCTGCGCCAGCTGAAAAAAGTGCGCCGCATACGCGAATTCGACGATCTGATCACCGCGAAAATTCACGGTTTCGCCGATGCGATTGACTATTATCGTCAGTGCAGCGCCATGCCGCTGCTCAGCAAGATCACGCAGCCGACGCTGATCATTCATGCCAAAGATGACCCTTTTATGGATCATCACTCGATTCCCGCTCAGGAATTCCTGCCCGACAACGTTCACTATCAGTTGACCGAGCACGGCGGCCACGTCGGGTTTATCGGCGGCACGCTGCGTCGCCCGAAAATGTGGCTTGAGGCGCGTATTCCTGACTGGCTAACCCCTTATCTGGACGGTGCAACATGATTATTCCCTGGCAGGATCTGGCTCCCGAAACGCTCGATAATCTGATTGAAAGCTTTGTATTACGCGAAGGCACCGATTATGGTGAACAGGAACGCTCGCTTGAGCAAAAGGTCAACGATGTAAAGCGCCAGCTGAAAAGCGGCGACGTGGTGCTGGTGTGGTCAGAACTGCATGAGACGGTGAATATCATGCCCCGCAACGCGTTTCACGGCTGATCTTCCACCCTTTTCAGTCAGGGAGTTGCTATGTCTGCCAGACATCCGGTTATTGCCGTTACGGGGTCGAGTGGTGCGGGAACCACCACCACCAGCCTCGCATTTCGCAAGATTTTCGCCCAGCTGAATCTCCGTGCGGCGGAGGTCGAAGGCGACAGCTTTCACCGCTACACGCGCCCGGAGATGGACATGGCCATCCGTAAGGCGCGCGATCTGGGTAAACACATCAGCTACTTCGGTCCGGAAGCCAATGACTTCGGCCTGCTGGAACAAACCTTTATTGAGTACGGCCAGAGCGGTAAAGGGCAGTCCCGCAAGTATCTGCATACCTATGATGAAGCCGTTCCCTGGAATCAGGTGCCTGGCACCTTTACCCCCTGGCAGCCCCTGCCGGAACCTACCGACGTGCTGTTCTACGAAGGATTACACGGCGGCGTGGTCACGCCGCAGCACGATGTGGCGCGCCACGTGGATCTGCTGGTTGGCGTGGTGCCTATCGTTAACCTGGAGTGGATCCAGAAGCTGACGCGTGACATGAGCGAGCGCGGCCACTCGCGCGAAGCAGTGATGGATTCGGTGGTGCGCTCCATGGAAGACTACATCAACTTCCTGACGCCGCAGTTTTCCCGCACCCATATCAACTTCCAGCGCGTGCCGACGGTGGACACCTCCAACCCGTTCGCGGCCAAAAGTATCCCATCCCTGGATGAGAGCTTTGTGGTGATCCATTTCCGCAATCTCGAAGGCATTGACTACCCCTGGCTGCTGGCGATGCTGCAGGGCTCGTTTATTTCTCACATGAATACATTAGTCGTACCGGGCGGAAAAATGGGGCTGGCGATGGAGCTCATCATGACGCCGCTGGTGGAGCGATTGATGGAAGGGAAACAGATCGCGTGAGTTTTTTGCCCGGTGGCGCTGCGCTTACCGGGCCTACGGTCGTGCTTTTGTAGGGCGGGTCAGCGAAGCGCCACCCGCCAAAACATTAAGCCTCGATCACTTCATACGAATGGGTGATTTTTACCGCTTTCTCCAGCATTAACGCGACAGAGCAGTACTTCTCCGCAGACAGGTCCACCGCACGTGAAACCGCCGCGTCTTTCAGTTCTTTACCGGTGACCACAAAGTGCAGATTGATGTGGGTGAACAGGCGTGGCGCCTCTTCGCGGCGTTCTGACGTGAGTTTGACCTCACAATCCGTCACGTCATGACGGCCTTTTTGCAGAATCGACACCACGTCAATGGCGCTGCATCCCCCTGCCGCCATCAGCACCATTTCCATTGGGCTGGGCGCTTTATCGCCGGAGTTACCATCCATCAAAATCTGATGCCCTGACGCGGACTCGCCCAGGAACGTTAAACCTTCAACCCACTTCACGCGCGCTTGCATATTCTTAAACTCCAACGTTGCATTTTTGGTGACAGATTACGCGTGCGTTACATTTCTCGCAATGGAAGGCGACCTGCATCATGCTGAAGCGAGACACCAGGAGACACGCGGCGAAAGCTATGCTAAAACACTCAGGATGCTACAGTAATACATTGACGTTACACATGTATGCAGAGGACATCAAACTTTACTGGCTGCGAAACGTTACGGTAGCCGACTTCCCAGGGTATGGGTAAGAATTCGATTGCAACCCCAGAGTCCGGATGCATCTGATGACTCTGGTGACAGCTTATAACAGAGGATAACAGCGCATGGTGCTTGGCAAACCGCAAACAGACCCGACTCTCGAATGGTTCTTGTCTCATTGCCACATTCATAAGTACCCATCAAAGAGCACGCTGATTCACCAGGGTGAAAAAGCGGAAACGTTGTATTACATCGTTAAAGGCTCGGTGGCAGTGCTGATCAAAGATGAAGAAGGGAAAGAGATGATCCTTTCTTATCTGAACCAGGGCGATTTCATCGGTGAACTGGGCCTGTTTGAAGAGGGCCAGGAACGTAGCGCCTGGGTTCGTGCAAAGACAGCATGTGAAGTGGCTGAAATTTCTTACAAGAAGTTCCGTCAGCTGATTCAGGTTAACCCTGACATTCTGATGCGTCTCTCTTCCCAGATGGCGCGCCGTCTGCAGGTCACCTCAGAGAAAGTGGGCAACCTCGCCTTCCTGGACGTGACGGGCCGCATCGCACAAACTCTGCTGAACCTGGCGAAACAGCCAGACGCCATGACCCACCCGGACGGCATGCAAATTAAAATTACCCGTCAGGAAATTGGTCAGATCGTCGGTTGCTCCCGTGAAACAGTGGGCCGTATCCTGAAAATGCTGGAAGATCAAAACCTGATCTCCGCCCACGGTAAAACCATCGTGGTTTACGGAACGCGTTAATTCCGCTTAAACGGCGTGCCATCGCAAGGTGTCACGCCGTTTTTGTCTCTACTCCTCATGTGGCGCAGGCTGATCTATCACCCGGAAGTTAACTACGCACTGCGACAAACGCTGGTGTTGTGTCTACCCGTGGCCATCGGCCTGATCCTCGGACACCTTCAGCAAGGCCTGCTCTTTTCCCTCGTGCCCGCCTGCTGCAACATTGCTGGCCTGGACACACCGCATAAGCGCTTTTTCAAACGACTGATCGTGGGCGGCTGCCTGTTTGCTGGCTGTAGCCTTGCCGTACAGCTTTTACTGGCCCGGGATATCCCGCTGCCGCTGATCCTGACGGTGCTGGCGATGACGGTCGGCGTCACGGCGGAAATCAGCTCGCTGCACGCCCGCCTGCTTCCCGCCTCGCTGATTGCGGCCATCTTCACGCTGAGCCTCGCCGGGAATATGCCGGTGTGGGAGCCGCTACTGATCTACGCGCTGGGAACACTGTGGTACGGGCTGTTTAACTGGTTCTGGTTCTGGCTGTGGCGGGAACAGCCGCTGCGCGAATCCCTGAGCCTGCTCTATGTGCAGTTGGCGGAATACTGTGAAGCCAAATACACCCTGCTCACCCAGCATACCGATCCGGAAAAAGCCTTACCGCCGCTGCTGACGCGCCAGCAGAAGGTGGTGGATCTGATAAGCCAGTGCTATCAGCAGCTGCATATGCTCGCCGCCAACAAGAACCACGAATACAAACGGCTGCTGCGCACCTTCCAGGTAGGCCTGGATCTGCAGGAGCATATCTCCGTTAGCCTGCACCACCCGCAGGAGGTGCAAAAGCTGGTTGAGCGCAGCCACGCCGAAGCGGTGATCCGCTGGAACGCGCAGACCGTCTCGGCACGCCTGCGCGTGCTGGCTGACGATATTCTCTACCACCGCTATCCCACGCGCTTTAACATGGAAAAACAGCTCGGTGCGCTGGAGAAAATCGCCCGTCAGCATCCGGATAACCCGGTCGGCCAGTTTGCCGCCTGGCACTTCAGCCGCATCGCCCGCGTGCTGCGCACCCAGCGCCCGCTTTATTCCCGCGACCTGATGGCGGATAAACAAAAACGGCTTCCCCTGTTGCCCGCGCTCAAAAGCTATCTGTCTCTCAAATCGTCCGCCCTGCGCAATGCCGCACGAATTAGCGTGATGCTCAGTATCGCCAGCCTGATGGGCATGGCGCTGCATCTGCCGAAGCCCTACTGGATCTTAATGACCGTGCTGTTCGTCACCCAGAACGGCTACGGCGCCACGCGGGTGCGTATTCTGCACCGGGCGGGCGGCACCATGGCCGGGCTGATCATTGCAGGCGTAACGCTGCACTTCCACGTGCCGGAAGGCTATACCCTGGCAGGCATGCTGGCGATCACGCTGGTGAGCTACCTGATTATCCGCAAAAATTACGGCTGGGCGATGGTGGGCTTTACGGTGACGGCGGTATACACCCTGCAGCTGCTTACGCTGAACGGCGAACAGTTTATTATCGCCAGGCTGATTGATACCCTGATCGGCTGCCTGATTGCCTTCGGCGGCATGGTCTGGCTGTGGCCGCAGTGGCAGAGCGGGCTGCTCAGGCAGAACGCCCACGACGCGCTGGAGGCCGACCAGCAGGCCATTCGCCTCATCCTGAGCGACGACCCGCAGCCCTCCCCGCTGGCGTATCAGCGCATGAAGGTCAACCAGGCGCACAACGCCCTGTTCAACTCGCTCAACCAGGCGATGCAGGAGCCGGGCTTTAATTCGCACTATCTGGCGGACATGAAGCTGTGGGTGACGCACAGCCAGTTTATCGTCGAGCACATTAACGCCATGACGACGCTGGCGCGCGAGCATACGATGCTGACGCCGGATCTGGCGCAGCGCTACCTGCAGTCGTGTGAAATTGCGTTGCAGCGCTGCCAGCAGCGTCTGGAGTATGACTCACCGGGCGAGTCGGGGGATTTAAATATTCTGGAAGCGCCGGAGACGTTAACCCACGGGCCAATGAGCACCCTTGAGCAACACTTGCAGCGCGTGCTGGGGCATCTGAACACCATGCACACCATTTCGTCGGTGGCATGGCGTCAGCGTCCGCATCATGGGGTTTGGTTAACGCGCCGGTTGAAACGAACCGAATATTAGCCTTTAACGATCTTTGCAACCGCCGCGGCAAAGCGGGTTAAGCCGTCTTCGATGTCTTTGTCTTCCACCACCAGCGACGGCGCAAAGCGCATCACGTCCGGCCCGGCGTTGAGCACCATCACCCCTTCGCGAGCGGCGGCGTGCAGGAAGTCGCGCGCGCGGCCCTTGTACTGCGGCTTCAGCTCGGCGCCAATCAGCAGCCCCATCCCGCGGATCTCGCTGAACACGTCGTACTGCTCGTCAATCTGCTTCAGGTGCTTCACAAACAGCTCGCGCTTCGCGCTAACGCCGTTTAGCACCTCTGGCGTGTTGATGATGTCGAACGCGGCCCCCGCTACGGCGCTCGCCAGCGGGTTACCGCCGTAGGTAGAGCCATGAGAACCGACGTGGAACGCGGAGGCGATCTCCTGCGTCGTCAGGACCGCACTCACCGGGAAACCGCCGCCGAGCGCTTTCGCGCTGGTCAAAATATCCGGCGTCACGCCGTAGTGCATATAGGCAAACAGGTCCCCGGTACGCCCCATCCCGCACTGCACTTCATCAAACACCAGCAGCGCCTGATGTTCGTCGCACAGCGCGCGCAGCCCTTTCAGGAATTCCGGGGTTGCCGCGGTCACGCCGCCTTCCCCCTGAATAGGCTCGACCACCACCGCGCAGGTGTGGTCGTCCATCACCGCTTTCACCGCGTGCAGATCGTTAAACGGCACGTGGACGATGTCGGCCGGTTTCGGGCCAAACCCGTCGGAATACTTTGGCTGACCGCCAACGGAGACGGTAAAGAAGGAGCGTCCGTGGAAGGCATTGTGGAAGGCGATGATTTTGGTTTTGTACGGGCTGTGGCGCGTGGTCGCGTAGTAGCGCGCCAGCTTAAAGGCGGTTTCGTTGGCTTCGGTGCCGGAGTTCATAAACAGCACGCGCTCGGCAAACGTGGCATCAATGATCTTACGGCCCAGGCGCAGCGCCGGTTCGTTGGTGAAGACGTTGCTGGTGTGCCACAGGGTTTCGCCCTGGGTTTTCAGCGCCTCCACCAGCGCGGGATGGCAATGACCCAGCGCCGTGACCGCAATACCGCCCGCGAAATCCACATACTCCTTGCCCTGCTGATCCCAGACGCGGCTGCCTTTCCCCTTCACCGGGATAAATTCAGCCGGTGCATAAATCGGCAGAATCACTTCATCGAATGTCGCGCGGGTAATTGCTGGTTGTTCAGTTGCCATGTCATGCCCATCCATTTATGTCACATTGATTGTGAAAATATAATCACAAAATATGCATAAAAAATCACAGCAAGGCAACAGATATTCAGCGATGGAGGAAATTTGCCAGCAGCGCGTGCCCCTGCTCGCTGAGGATGCTTTCCGGATGGAACTGCACGCCTTCGAGATCCCATTCGCGGTGACGAATCCCCATGATCTCCTGCGTATCGCTCCAGGCGGTCACCTCAAAGCCGTCGGGCAGCGTCGACGGGTCAATCACCAGCGAATGGTAGCGCGTCACGGTTAACGGATTATTGAGCCCCGTGAACACTCCGGTGCCCGTGTGGGTGACCGGCGAGGTTTTACCGTGCATGACTTTGGCGGCGCGCACGATGGTGGCACCAAAGGCCTGGGCAATCGCCTGATGGCCCAGACAAACGCCGAGGATCGGCAGCTTGCCGGCATAGTGCTGGATAACCTCCAGCGAAATACCTGATTCCGACGGCGTGCAGGGGCCGGGTGAAATCACGATTTTCTGCGGAGCCAGCGTCTCGATATCGGCCAGGCCAATCTCGTCGTTACGTCGGACAACCACCTCTGCACCCAGTTCGCAAAAATACTGGTAAAGGTTCCAGGTGAAGGAATCGTAGTTATCAATCAGCAGAATCATGGCGGCTCCCGAAAAAAATGCCGCCCTATTCTACTCAGATTCCCGCGCTTCGCTCACTACTTTGGCAAAGATCGCGTTTAGCGCGGTTAAATCCCCCGTTGCGCCGCTGCGGTTAGCGGACACCCACTCCTCGGGATCGATATCGCGCCAGTCCAGTGAATAGCCCGCATGGATCGCCAGCTGCTCAAAGAAAACGCGCTGAGCAATACCGTTACCACTCGCAAAAGGATGCAGCATGTTGATTTCACAATAATAATGGCTAATTTTTTCAATGAACGCCGCTTTCTCAAGGCCAGCCAGATACTTTTCGCTTTCCAGTGCCGCCATCAGTTCATTACCCATCTTTTCGATGTATTCGAAATGGCAGAAGGGAATATCACCTTTGAAAATATCGTCGGTACGGAACTCACCTGCCCGCTTCATCTCTCTGCGGTAGAGATGGCGGTGAATAAGGCACAGATGGGGTAACCCGGGCGCGGAAGGCCCAAGCGCCAGGCTCTCAATGTCGGGATCCGATGGACCATTACCTTTCTCAAGGAGACAACTGGCCTGAAAGTTGACGCTACGCTGCTGCTCCCAGAGACGGGATTTTTGCTTGTCGGTGAGTTTTTTCACTTAACGCCTCCCTGAATAGTCCGTTTGCCACAAGTATAAGCAGCAAAACGCGCTTTCGCAGGGAGGGGTCACAACACGGGCGAGCCTCGCCCGCGTCGAAGAACGTTACGGCAGAACTTTTGCGGAGAGGATCACGACAGGTTTGGACGGCACATTCTGATACGGACCGACGTCATGGGTAGGCACCTGAGAAATCTTATCGGCCACGTCCATCCCTTTCACGATTTTACCGAACACCGCATAGCCGAAGTCGCGCTGGCCGTGGTCGAGGAAGGCGTTATCCGCCACGTTGAGGAAGAACTGGCTGGTCGCGCTATCTTTGTCTGCGGTACGCGCCATAGAGATCGTGCCGCGTTTGTTCAGCAGGCCGTTGTCCGCTTCGTTTTTGATTGGCGGGTTCGGCTGTTTCTGCTGCATCTGCTCGTTGAAGCCGCCACCCTGAATCATGAAGCCCGGGATCACGCGGTGGAAGGTGGTGTTGTTATAGAAACCACTGTTCACATAGTCGAGGAAGTTTTTCACAGAAACCGGAGCTTTCTGGCTATTCAGTTCCAGCTCAATATTCCCGGCGGAGGTGGTCAGCAGAACGTGAGGGTCCCCTTTTGCTGCCAGCGCAGCAGGGGAAACGGCAGAAAGAGCAAACACAGCTGCGACAGCCGCCAGTGTTGATTTGAGCATGAGAATTCCTTAACAAAGCGCAGTATAAAAAGCGAATGGCTTGATTCTAAAGAGCAGTATGAACGTAGACCAGCCTTTTACCTAATTTTACGAAATTGAAACAATTATTACTGCGCAAACGATTGGTTAGACCGCCACTTAATGTGATTTAGATCACATTAAAACCTGCAATGACATAATCATTACCCTTAAAAGATAGGAATGGATCACTTTAGCGACTAAAATCTGCCCGCTCTCAGCGCCCCTTCGGCGCTTTTCTTTTTTTGAACAGGCCAGACATGACTAACAGCAATCGCATCAAGCTCACATGGATCAGCTTCTTCTCCTACGCCCTGACCGGCGCGTTGGTGATCGTCACCGGGATGGTGATGGGGAATATCGCAGACTACTTCCAGCTGCCCGTTTCCAGCATGAGTAACACCTTCACCTTCCTCAACGCAGGGATCCTGATCTCTATCTTCCTGAATGCCTGGCTGATGGAAATCGTGCCGCTGAAAACCCAGCTTCGCTTCGGCTTCGTGCTGATGGTTGCCGCCGTGGCGGGTCTGATGCTCAGCCACAGCATCGCCCTGTTCTCAGCCGCCATGTTCGTGCTCGGCCTGGTCAGCGGGATCACCATGTCGATCGGGACGTTCCTGATTACCCATATGTATGAAGGCCGCCAGCGCGGCGCGCGCCTGCTGTTTACCGACTCCTTCTTCAGCATGGCCGGAATGATCTTCCCGATGGTCGCTGCCGTTCTGCTGGCGCGCAGCATTGAGTGGTACTGGGTCTACGCCTGCATCGGTCTGGTCTACGTTGCTATTTTCATTCTGACCTTCGGCTGCGAATTCCCGGTTCTGGGTAAAAAAGCGCAAACCACGGCAGAGCCTGTGGCGAAAGAGAAATGGGGTATCGGCGTGCTGTTCCTCTCCATCGCCGCCCTGTGCTACATCCTGGGCCAGCTGGGCTTTATCTCCTGGGTACCGGAATACGCCAAAGGTCTGGGCATGAGCCTGAACGACGCGGGCAAACTGGTGAGCGATTTCTGGATGTCCTACATGTTCGGCATGTGGGCGTTTAGCTTCATCCTGCGCTTCTTCGACCTGCAGCGCATTCTGACCGTGCTGGCGGGCCTGGCGACCGTGCTGATGTATCTGTTCATCAACGGTTCCCCGGAACATATGCCGTGGTTCATTCTGACCCTGGGCTTCTTCTCCAGCGCGATCTACACCTCGATCATCACCCTGGGCTCTCTGCAGACCAAAGTGGCCTCGCCGAAGCTGGTTAACTTCGTTCTGACCTGCGGCACCATCGGCACCATGCTGACCTTCGTGGTGACGGGCCCGATCGTAGCCCACAGCGGCCCGCTGGCCGCGCTGCACACCGCGAACGGTCTGTACGCCGTGGTGTTCATCATGTGCTTCATCCTGGGCTTTGTGACCCGCCACCGCCAGCACAACGCGGCAGCGGCATCGCACTAAACCCTGCGCCCCTTTGCATTATGCAGAGGGGCTGTTTCTGGCGAAACTGACCTCTTCTCCTCCGGTATCCATCTGGATCCAGGTCTGCGCCAGCTGCGTGGTGGCGATAATCCGCCCCTGACGAATCGACCAGCGCACCGGCACCTGACAGCGCACCGCTTCAAACCCGCTCTCCGCAGGCAGAATAATCAGGTTTGCCGGATTTCCCGTTTCAATACCGTAATCGCTCAGGCCGAAGGTACGGGCGCTGTTATGGGTGATCAGGTTCAGGCCATTGTCGATTTGCGGATAGCCCATCATCTGGCAGACGTGTAGCCCCATATGCAGCACCTGCAGCATATTGCCGGTGCCGAGCGGGTACCACGGGTCGAAGACATCGTCGTGACCAAAGCAGACGTTAATGCCCGCCTCCTGCAGTTCTTTCACGCGGGTGATACCGCGACGCTTCGGATAGTCATCAAAGCGCCCCTGCAGGTGGATATTGACCAGCGGATTCGCGACGAAGTTAATCCCCGACATCTTCAGCAGGCGGAAAAGCCGAGAGGTGTACGCGCCGTTGTAGGAGTGCATAGCGGTGGTGTGGCTGGCCGTCACGCGCGGGCCGATGCCAGCCTCATACGCCAGCGTGGCCACCGTCTCGACAAACCTCGACTGTTCGTCGTCAATTTCATCGCAGTGGATATCCAGCGGTCGGTCATACTTCTTCGCCAGCTCAAAAGCGATGTGCAGCGACTGGACGCCATATTCCCGGGTAAATTCGAAGTGCGGGATCGCCCCCACCACGTCGGCTCCCAGTTTTAACGCCTCTTCAAGCAGCGCCGCGCTGTTCGGGTAAGAGAGAATACCTTCCTGCGGAAACGCGACGATTTGCAGCGTTACCCACGGGGCCACCTCCTGCTTCACCTCCAGCATCGCCTTCAGGGCGGTAAGCGTTGGGTCAGAGACATCCACATGGGTGCGGACAAACTGAATGCCGTTAGCAATTTGCCACTTCAGCGTTTTCCAGGCGCGTGCTTTCACATCCTCGTGGCTGAGCAGCGCCTTGCGCTCCGCCCAGCGTTCAATGCCTTCGAACAGCGTGCCGGACTGGTTCCAGTTCGGCTCCCCCGCCGTCTGGGTGGTATCAAGATGAATATGCGGCTCGATGAACGGCGGGAGAGCAAGCCCACCGCGCGCGTTCAGTACCTCATAACTTTCGGCGTGGGTATCGTCCATGGGGGTGATATCACCAAAACGCCCGTTCTCGATGGCAAGTTGCCACAGCCCTTCCCGACCCGGTAAACGCACATTCTGAACAAGCCATAACGGTGATGTAGACATACCTTTCCCCTCATAAACGCAGCTGATATTCAGGCGTATCGATTTTTGCAAAACCGCCCCTGATTTGTACACAAATTCAACGAACACGAAAAGCCTGCGATTTCCGCCACTTATAAAAATCCTGACAAATCAGTCATATACCACCTAAGGAGTAGGCGAAGGCGTATTTGATTTGCATCAATAAGCGCCCCTGCTGAATCGTTAAGGTAGGCAATAATAGAAAAGAAATCGAGGCAATAATGAGCAAAGTCAGACTCGCTATCATCGGTAACGGCATGGTCGGCCACCGCTTTATTGAGGATCTTCTCGATAAAGCCGATGCTGAGCAGTTCGATATTACCGTGTTCTGTGAAGAACCCCGCAAGGCATACGACCGTGTGCACCTGTCTTCCTACTTCTCCCATCATACCGCCGAAGAGCTCTCTCTGGTGCGTGAAGGTTTCTACGAGAAGCATGGCGTAAAAGTGCTGGTGGGCGAACGCGCTATCACCATCAACCGTCAGGAAAAAGTGATCCACTCCAGCGCCGGCCGTACGGTTTTTTACGACAAGCTGATCATGGCAACGGGCTCGTATCCGTGGATCCCACCCATTAAAGGCTCGGAGACTCAGGATTGCTTCGTTTATCGCACGATTGAGGACCTCAACGCCATCGAATCCTGCGCGCGTCGAAGCAAACGCGGCGCGGTTGTTGGCGGTGGCCTGCTGGGCCTGGAAGCCGCGGGCGCGCTGAAAAACCTCGGCGTTGAAACCCACGTCATCGAATTTGCGCCGATGCTGATGGCCGAACAGCTCGACCACATGGGTGGCGATCAGCTGCGCCGTAAGATCGAAAGCATGGGCGTGAAGGTTCACACCAGCAAAAACACCAAAGAGATCGTTCAGGAAGGGACTGAAGCACGCAAAACCATGCGCTTTGCCGACGGCAGCGAGCTGGAGGTGGACTTCATCGTCTTCTCCACCGGTATCCGCCCGCGCGACAAGCTGGCAACGCAATGCGGTCTGGCCGTCGCGCAGCGCGGTGGGATCATGATTAACGACACCTGCCAGACCTCCGACCCGGATATTTACGCCATCGGCGAATGCGCCAGCTGGAACAACCGCGTATTCGGCCTGGTCGCGCCCGGGTACAAAATGGCGCAGGTCGCCGTGGATCATATCCTGGGCAGCGAAAACGCCTTCACCGGCGCAGACATGAGCGCCAAGCTGAAGCTGCTGGGCGTGGACGTAGGCGGTATTGGCGATGCGCATGGCCGCACGCCCGGCGCGCGCAGCTATGTCTATCTCGACGAAAGCAAAGAGGTCTACAAACGTCTCATCGTCAGCCAGGACAACAAAACCCTGCTCGGCGCGGTGCTGGTGGGCGACACCAGCGACTTCGGCAACCTGCTCCAGCTGGTGCTGAACGCCATCGAGCTGCCGGAAAACCCGGACGCGCTGATCCTCCCGGCGCACGCCTCCAGCGGCAAGCCGTCCATCGGCGTGGATAAACTGCCGGACAGCGCGCAGATTTGCTCTTGCTTCGACGTCACCAAAGGCATGCTGATCTCCGCGATCAACAAAGGGTGCCACACCGTTGCGGCGCTGAAAGCGGAAACCAAAGCCGGTACCGGCTGCGGCGGCTGTATTCCGCTGGTCACCCAGGTGCTGAACGCCGAACTGGCGAAACAGGGCATCGAAGTGAACAACAACCTTTGCGAGCACTTCGCTTACTCTCGCCAGGAGCTGTATCACCTGATCCGCGTGGAAGGCATCAAGTCCTTCGACGAACTGCTGGCGAAGCACGGCCAGGGTTACGGCTGTGAAGTGTGTAAACCGACAGTCGGCTCCCTGCTGGCGTCCTGCTGGAACGAGTACGTGCTCAAACCCGAGCATACGCCGCTGCAGGACACCAACGATAACTTCCTGGCGAACATTCAGAAAGACGGTACTTACTCCGTCATTCCGCGTTCCGCCGGTGGTGAAATCACCCCGGAAGGGCTGGTCGCGGTGGGCCGTATCGCACGTGAATTTAACCTCTACACCAAAATTACCGGCTCCCAGCGTATCGGCCTGTTTGGCGCGCAGAAGGACGACCTGCCGGAAATCTGGCGTCAGCTGATTGAAGCGGGCTTCGAAACCGGTCACGCGTACGCCAAAGCGCTGCGCATGGCGAAAACCTGCGTGGGCAGCACCTGGTGCCGCTACGGCGTCGGTGACAGCGTGGGCTTCGGCGTTGAGCTGGAAAACCGCTACAAAGGCATCCGTACCCCGCACAAAATGAAGTTCGGCGTCTCCGGCTGTACCCGCGAATGTGCGGAAGCGCAGGGTAAAGACGTGGGTATTATTGCCACCGAGAAAGGCTGGAACCTGTATGTGTGCGGCAACGGCGGGATGAAACCGCGCCATGCGGACCTGCTGGCGGCGGATCTCGATCGCGACACGCTGATTCAGTATCTCGACCGCTTCATGATGTTCTACATCCGTACCGCCGATAAGCTGACCCGTACCGCCTCCTGGCTCGATAACCTCGAGGGCGGCATCGACTACCTGAAATCGGTCATTATCGACGACAAGCTGGGCCTGAACGAACATCTGGAAGCGGAAATGGCGCGCCTGCGCGAGGCGGTGATCTGCGAGTGGACGGAAACCGTCAACACCCCGGCGGCGCAGACGCGCTTCAAACACTTTATCAACAGCACCCAGCGCGACCCGAACGTACAGGTTGTGCCGGAGCGCGAACAGCATCGTCCGGCGACGCCGTATGAACGTATTCCGGTCACGCTGGTGGAGGAAAACGCATGAGCCAGTGGGTAAACATCTGCAATATTAACGACATTCTCCCCGCCACCGGCGTCTGTGCGCTGCTGGGCAACGAGCAGGTGGCGATTTTCCGCCCTCGCCACGATGAACAGGTCTTTGCCATCAGCAATATTGACCCGTTCTTTGAGGCCAGCGTGCTCTCCCGCGGACTGATTGCCGAGCACCAGGGTGAACTGTGGGTCGCCAGCCCGTTGAAAAAGCAGCGTTTCCGCTTAACCGACGGACTCTGCATGGAAGATGAAAGCTTCTCGGTCAAACACTACGACGTCCGCGTGAAGGACGGCGAGGTGCAGCTGAAAGCGTAACCCCTCGCCTTTTCAATAGGAAAGGCTTATGACCCCTTATGGGTAACGGCAGGAAAAACCGTATGTTCTGTACGATTCCTGCTGTTATCCTGACGTCAATTCTTCCCCCGCCATGAATGCTGTGAGGTAACGTCGTGGATCACCTGCCGATTTTTTGTCAATTACGCAACCGCGACTGCCTGCTCGTGGGCGGCGGCGACGTGGCCGAGCGCAAAGCGCGCCTGCTGTTAGAGGCTGGCGCCCGCCTGACCGTGAATGCCCTTTCCTTCGCCCCCCAGTTTGAGGTTTGGGCCCAGGAAGGGATGCTCACGCTGGAACAGGGTGCGTTTAATGAATCCCTGCTGGACACCTGCTGGCTGACCATTGCCGCGACGGATGACGATGAAGTGAACCAGCGCGTGAGCGACGCCTGCGAAGCGCGCCGTATCTTCTGCAACGTGGTGGATGCGCCGAAAGAAGCCAGCTTTATCATGCCGTCGATTATCGACCGCTCGCCGCTGATGATTGCGGTATCGTCCGGGGGACGTTCACCGGTTCTCGCGCGTCTGCTGCGGGAAAAACTGGAAGCCCTGTTGCCTCAACACCTTGGCCAGATTGCGCATTATGCCGGTCAGCTGCGTTCACGCGTGAAGCAAACCTTCGCGACCGTGGGCGAGCGCCGTCGCTTCTGGGAAAAATTCTTTGTGAACGACAGGCTGGCGCAGTCGCTGGCGAATCAGGACACCAAAGCCGTTGAAGAGACGACTGAGCAGTTGCTAAGCGAACCGCTGGACCATCGCGGCGAAGTGGTGCTGGTGGGCGCAGGCCCCGGAGATGCGGGTTTGCTGACGCTGAAAGGGCTACAGCAGATCCAGCAGGCGGATATCGTGGTGTACGACCGTCTGGTCTCCGATGACATCATGAACCTGGTGCGCCGCGACGCCGACCGCGTTTTCGTGGGCAAGCGCGCGGGCTACCACTGCGTGCCGCAGGAGGAGATTAACCAGATCCTGCTGCGCGAAGCGCAAAAGGGAAAACGCGTGGTCCGCCTGAAGGGGGGCGATCCGTTTATCTTTGGACGCGGCGGTGAAGAGCTGGAAACCCTGTGCGACGCGGGTATTCCGTTCTCCGTGGTGCCCGGCATTACGGCGGCGTCCGGCTGTTCAGCGTACTCTGGCATTCCGCTGACCCACCGCGACTACGCTCAGAGCGTGCGTCTGGTGACGGGCCACCTGAAGACCGGCAGCGAGCTGGACTGGCATAACCTGGCCGCCGAAAAGCAGACGCTGGTGTTCTACATGGGGCTCAATCAGGCCGCCACGATTCAGGCGAAGCTGCTGGAGCACGGTATGAATGCGGATATGCCCGTCGCGCTGGTCGAAAACGGCACCGCCATTACGCAGCGCGTGGTGGATGGCGTGCTGACGCAGTTAGGCGAGCTGGCGCAGCAGGTCGAAAGCCCGGCGCTGATTGTGGTGGGCCGCGTGGTTGAACTGCGCGACAGGCTGAACTGGTTCTCCAATCACTAACGCATATTCTCCCTTCCTGGAGTAGTCCTTAAGCGGACTACTCCCCTCTTACCGCTACCGATAACATACCGCCCCGAAGTGGAACTTTTCCCTTTATTCCCTTGAGTTACATCCAATTTTCGTTTTAAAGACAAGGAATGCGTATGTTCAAACTGGCAAAGGCCGCCGTTCTGGTTGGCCTGTTATCGACTCTGACGGCCTGCACCGGTCACGTTCAAAACACCAAAAATAACTGCAGCTACGATTACCTGCTGCACCCGGCGATCTCCATTTCGAAGATCATCGGTGGTTGCGGCCCGGCGGCACAGCAGTAAGCGTTTTACAGGCGTAAAAAAACCGGGATATCCCGGTTTTTTAGTTTTGGAGAGTGTGTTTTTTGTCGGGTGGGGCTGACGCTTACCCGACCTACACGGTCCCGTAGGCCGGGTAAGGCGGAGCCGCCACCCGGCAAAGCAAGCTTAAGGTTTACCCACAAACCCAATCGCTTCATACACCGCTTTCAGGGTTTCGGACGCGCGCGCGCTGGCTTTTTCCGCCCCCTCTTTCATCACTTTCTGCAGGAAATCTTCGTCGTTACGGTAGCGGTGATAACGCTCCTGCAGCTCGGTCAGCATGCCGGAAACGGCATCTGCCACTTCGCCTTTCAGGTGGCCGTACATCTTGCCTTCGAAGTGTTTTTCCAGCTCTGGGATGCTCTGGCCGGTGACGCCGGAGAGGATATCCAGCAGGTTGGAGACGCCCGCTTTGTTCTGCACGTCGTAGCGCACAACAGGCGGCTCGTCGGAGTCCGTGACCGCGCGCTTGAGCTTTTTGACAACCGATTTCGGATCTTCCAGCAGGCCGATAACGTTGTTGCGGTTATCGTCAGACTTGGACATCTTCTTGGTCGGCTCCAGCAGCGACATCACGCGTGCGCCGGACTTCGGAATAAATGGCTCTGGTACTTTAAACACATCGCCGTAGATCGCGTTAAAGCGCTGGGCGATATCGCGGCTCAGCTCCAGGTGCTGCTTCTGGTCTTCGCCGACAGGTACCTGGTTTGTCTGGTACAGCAGGATGTCTGCCGCCATCAGTACCGGATAGTCAAACAGGCCGGCGTTGATGTTTTCAGAGTAGCGCGCGGATTTATCCTTGAACTGCGTCATGCGGCTCAGCTCGCCGAAATAGGTGTAGCAGTTCAGCGCCCAGCCCAGCTGCGCGTGCTCCGGCACGTGCGACTGAACGAAGATGGTGCTCTTCTCCGGATCGATGCCGCAGGCCAGATACAGCGCCAGGGTGTCCAGCGTGGCTTTGCGCAGCTTCTCAGGATCCTGACGGGCGGTAATCGCATGGAGATCAACGATGCAGTAAATGCAATGGTAGTCATCCTGCATGCTGACCCACTGACGTAACGCACCCATGTAGTTACCAATGGTCAATTCACCTGAAGGCTGTGCGCCACTAAAAACGATGGGCTTAGTCATTGTTCAATTCCTGATGTTCACTGTGCGAAAGCCCGAGTGCGGGCAACAAATCTTTGAAGTGGTCGAAAACGACGTCCGGCTCACTCAGCGTGATGGCTTCACCGTAGTTGTAGCCATAGGTTAACCCCACGGAAGGACAACCGGCCGCGCGGGCAGCCAGAATATCATTGCGGGAATCGCCGACAAAGAGCAGCTCCGCAGGCGTTAAGGATAATTTTCCTGCCACCAGCAGCAGCGGTTCCGGATGGGGCTTTTTGTTTTGCACATCGTCGCCGCCCACAATGACGGAGAAATACTTCGCGATATCGAGCGCGTCGAGCAGCGGTGCGACAAACGGCGTGGGTTTGTTGGTCACCAGACCCAGCGGGATGCCCTTCGCGTGCAGCGCGCTCAGCGTTTCCTGAACGTCCGGGAACAGGAAGCTGCCCTCCTCGACGGTCTCTTCATAGAAACGATCGAACAGTTTGCGCAGAATACGCAGCTGCTCTTCCTGCGGGATATCCGCGTGATCGACGCTCGGTTTACCCTGGGCGGAACGCTGCGACGCACGCTCCTGACGCGCCCACGTCAACGCGCGCGCCATCAGAACATCGGCGCCGTTGCCAATCCACGTGACGACGCGCTCTTCACCCGCAACGGGGAGTTCAAGTGCATACAGCGCCTGGTCGACGGCGCTCGTTAAGCCCGGCGCGCTGTCAACCAGCGTGCCGTCGAGGTCGAATGCCACACCCCGAATAGCCTGTAATTTATCCATGACTTACCTTCGCCAGCTCGCGGCGCATTTCATCAATGACTTTTTTGTAATCCGGTTGGTCGAAAATGGCAGAACCGGCAACGAACATATCCGCGCCTGCCGCCGCAATTTCACCAATGTTATTCACTTTCACGCCGCCGTCTACTTCCAGACGAATGTCGTAGCCTGACTCGTCGATACGACGGCGGACTTCACGCAGCTTATCCAGCGTGTGAGGAATGAATGACTGGCCGCCAAAACCGGGGTTAACGGACATCAGCAGGATCACGTCCAGCTTGTCCATGACATAGTCGAGATAGCTCAGCGGCGTGGCCGGGTTAAACACCAGACCCGCTTTACAGCCGTTCTCTTTGATCAGCTGCAGCGTGCGATCCACATGTTCAGAGGCTTCCGGATGGAAGGTGATGATGCTGGCACCCGCCGCGGCGAAGTCAGGCACGATGCGATCAACCGGTTTCACCATCAGGTGAACGTCGATCGGGGCGGTAATGCCATAGTTACGCAGCGCCTTGAGCACCATCGGACCGATGGTCAGGTTAGGAACGTAGTGGTTATCCATCACGTCGAAATGGACGACATCCGCGCCAGCCGCCAGTGCGTTGGCGGTATCTTCACCCAGGCGGGCAAAATCGGCCGACAGAATTGAGGGAGCAATCAAAAACTGTTTCATCCGCTTCTCCTTGAAATGTGTTTACCGGCGGGCAAAACGGCTCAGGGGCGATAAAGAGCCAGGAGTTCGTCCACCTTTTTACGTGTGCCGCCGTTGCTGCTAATGCTACGCCGCACCTTAACCTGAAAATGCTTCGCGGCTTTGTACCATTCGCGCGTATCAGGCGTGTCGTGATTCGAAATTAACACCGGAATTCTTTTGCTGACCAGCTTTTCCGCCATCTCCGCCAGACGCGCCTGCTCGGCAGGGCTGAAGCTGTTGGTGTGGTAGGCGGTGAAGTTCGCCGTCGCAGACAGCGGCGCGTATGGGGGGTCACAGTAAACCACCGAATTAACGCCTGCCAGTTCCATACACTCTTCATAGGAGAGGCAATGAAACTCAGCGTTCTGCGCTTTTTCAGCAAAGTGATAAAGCTCGTCCTGTGGGAAATACGGGCGCTTGTAGCGACCAAACGGCACGTTAAATTCCCCGCGCAGGTTATACCGGCACAGGCCGTTGTAACCATGACGATTGAGATAGAGGAACAGCAGGGCTCTGCGGAACGGATCCTGGCTCTGGTTAAACTCCGCGCGGAACTGGTAGTAAACGTCCGGGTTATTGTTCTCGGGCGTAAACAGCTTGCGCGCCTCTGCGACATACTCATCGGTACGGAGCTTAACGATGTTATAGAGGCTGATAAGGTCGCTGTTGATATCCGCCAGGATATAACGAGAAAAATCGGTGTTGAGGAACACCGATCCCGCACCCACGAAAGGTTCGATAAGACACTCGCCTTCAGGCAGGTGCTTTTTAATATCATCGAGCAGGGGGTATTTCCCCCCTGCCCATTTCAGAAAAGCGCGATTTTTTTTCATGCTGACTAACTGATTACACCTTCTCCGGCTGTGGAGAAAGCTCCGACAGCATCCTGCGCTTTAAACATTACTTCAGATCGGCCTGAACCTGATGAATCGGCTTCGCCCATGGGTTCTTCGCCTGAACGTCAGCTGGCAGCGCCGCTACGGCACGTTTTGCTTCATCTTTTGACGAATAAACACCGCTCACCAGCACATACCACGGCTGACCGTTACGGGTCGTCTGATAAACAACATAGTTTTTCAGATTTGATTTCTTCGCCCAGCTGTTGAGGTTGTCGTAGTTAGACGAACTGCTCAGCTGCAGCGTGTAGTTGCTGGAAGGCGCAGACTTCAGCGAACCGACGTTACCTGCCGTTTTACCTGCCGCGCTGCTGGATGCGGTTGCCGTCGCGGCTGGTGCCGCTGTGGCAGCCGGTGCCGTGGTGGTCGCCGTGGCTTTCGGCGCAGTCTGCGTGACGGGCGCTTTAGCAGGCTCGCTCACCGCAGCCGTTTCCGTGCGTTTCGGCTGGGCCGGTACGGCTTTCACTTCAGGCGCTTTTACCACTGCCTGAGGTTTGGTTTCACGCTTAGGCTCAATCACTGCCTGCTTACGCTCAGGACGTGTTGTAGTCTGCGTCTGGTGCGGTTTGGTTTCCGTCGCGGCCGTTTGCGGCTGAGCGTTACCGCCGCGAATCGGGGCAACGGTTGCAGGTTCAGTTGGCAGCGTAGAGTTAACCACGACGTTATCAACCTGCTGCTGGTTCTGCGGCTGCGTCAGCGCATTGTTCAGGTCTCCCTGAACTTCCACACGCTGCTGACCTTCTGGCGCAACAGGTGCCTGACCCTGAGCTGGGGTTGAAGAAACGGGCGGCAGAGAAACATCCTGCGGCGCTGTGGTGTTACCGGCGGTCTGCTCTGCGGAAGTAGCACCCGGCGCTGGCTGTGCGCCATTCGCCTGATTGGACGCATCGTTACCGGAAAGGTTGATGCTCTTCTCAGCGGAAGCCGTTTGCTCGGTTGAGTTCGTTGACGGTGCTTTAAGCGCGGAGCCAATGCCGACAATCAGCAGCACAAGCACCAGAACGCCAAGGCCCATCATAATGTACTGGCGGGACGCCGGTTTTGGCGCAGCGGCTTTTTTACGTTTACGCGGGCGACGCTCTACAGGCTGTTCGTCCATTGAATCTTCTTCGGACTCATAATCCTCTTCTGCTCGCTCTTCGTGCGCGTTGCGGCTGCGCGAAGGGCGACGATCGTCTGCATCCAGATCAACATCGTCAAAGTTGATCTGCGGCTCGTTATCACGTTCTGAAGATTGACGAGAACGACCAGTACGACGATCGCTGGGATCGGGTTTCAGCTCGTCTTCTGGTTTGAATTCATCCATTTAACACCCCACTCAAAGGCTTATGCCAACGACTTTGCATTTCACCTGAAGCTAAACGACCACCTGCGACAGTGGCCTGACCTTTCTAGTTGTTACGCCTGCTGACAGTCAGCGATAGCGCCAAGAACGACATCGTGCGGCACTCCGCCGCGCACTTCACTCTTCCCTATTGCAAGCGGGAGTACAAGACGCATCTCACCTGCCAATACTTTTTTATCGCGCATCATGTGGGGTAAATACGCTTGCGCCGACATCTCCTGCGGCCCGTTCACCGGCAAACCTGCACGCTCAAGCAGCGCAATGATACGTGCCGTCTCTTCCGGTTTGAACTGCCCAAGGCGTTCAGAGGTGCGGGCAGCCATCACCATGCCGGCCGCGACGGCTTCACCGTGCAGCCAGTTGCCGTAACCCATTTCGGCTTCAATCGCGTGACCAAACGTATGCCCAAGATTCAGTAAAGCACGTAAGCCCGTTTCACGCTCGTCTGCGGCAACAACTTCTGCTTTCAGCTCACAGCAACGACGAATGCAGTATGCCAGTTTTGCCTCATCGAGGCCCAGCAGCGCATCCATATTCTCTTCAAGCCAGTTAAAGAACTCGCCATCCAGAATAATGCCGTATTTGATCACTTCCGCCAGACCCGAAGCCAGTTCGCGCTTCGGCAGGGTTTTCAGACAGTCGAGATCCACCACCACCGATGCGGGCTGATAGAACGCGCCAATCATGTTTTTGCCGAGCGGATGGTTCACTGCCGTTTTGCCACCGACAGAGGAGTCGACCTGAGACAGCAGCGTGGTTGGGATTTGAATAAAGCGGACACCACGCTGATAGCTTGCGGCCGCAAAGCCGGTCAGATCGCCCACAACACCGCCGCCCAGGGCAAGCAGTGTTGTATCGCGACCATGCGGTTTTTGCAGCAATGCGGTAAAGACGGTATCCAGTACCGTCAGGCTTTTATACTGCTCGCCATCGGGGAGAATCACACTGTCGACTTTTACGCCCGCCTGCTCAAGCAGGTGGCGTACGCGGTCGAGATAAAGCGGAGCCAGCGTCTCGTTGGTGACCAGCATCGCCTGATCACCCGCTTTCAGTGGTAAAAAGGAAGCTGGGTCGTTAAACAAACCAGCCGCGATGGTGATAGGGTAACTACGTTCCCCGAGAGTAACTGTAATCCTCTCCATGACGCGACATCCACCTTTAATGCTTTTACCCGCAGGCGAGTGTATATAAAGCCAGAATCAGTTGCTTTCCAGCATATGAATAATCTGGTTTGCAACCACTTTAGCGCTCTGGTCGTCAGTACGAATGGTCACATCGGCAATCTCTTCATACAGCGGATTGCGTTCATCGGCCAACGCTTCCAGAACTTCGCGTGGTGGCGTTTCAACCTGCAGCAGCGGGCGCTTTTTATCGCGCTGCGTACGTGCCAGCTGTTTCTCAATGGTCGTCTCAAGATAGACCACTACGCCACGGGCGGAGAGACGGTTGCGGGTTTCGCGAGATTTCACAGAGCCGCCGCCTGTTGCCAGAACGATGCCCTGTTTTTCCGTGAGTTCGTTGATCACTTTTTCTTCTCGGTCACGGAAACCTTCTTCGCCTTCTACGTCGAAAACCCAGCCCACATCAGCTCCGGTTCGTTTCTCAATCTCTTGATCAGAATCGTAAAATTCCATATTGAGTTGTTGAGCTAACTGACGCCCAATAGTGCTTTTGCCGGCACCCATAGGCCCAACCAGAAAGATATTGCGTTTCTCTGCCATTTTATCGGTACTACTAAGACTATTCGTTAATGGTAATCCCCGCTTCGCAGACACCCGGCGTAGCAGGACATGAACTGAAACCTCATATGCAATAGAGCGAGAGTCAGACTAAAAATTATCTCAGTACTCCGGCTTGTTTGGCAACTGATTAAATCACCGCGCCGGGCGCATAAGGTAATAAGACGTAAGTCCAACTCAAATCGGTACTCCTTGTATGCTAATTCATGCCCCACGTCAAACATCTGCAACAAACTGAATGCAAAATCATTGCGGGGATCGTTACCCGTCAGCGAATAGCGACCAGACGTGGTGTAATAAACACCACTAACTCACGCCGCTCGTTGTCTTTCCCGTCATGGCGAAAAAGCGCCCCAATCCACGGGATGCTTCCCAGACCGGGTACGCTGTCACTGCCGGTTTTGTTCTTCTGGGAAAAAATTCCGCCCAACGCCAGCGTTTCTCCACTTTTTACCTCCACCTGGGTTTCTATCTCCTGCTTGTCGATAGCCAGCGTTTCGCCATCGGCCTGCTGCAGAACCTGTCCCGGCATATTTTCGCTGATGTGTAGTTTCAGGCGCACGCGTCCCCCCGGTAAGACCACCGGTGTGACCTCCATTCCGAGTACCGCCTCTTTAAACTCAACGGAGGTGGCGCCGCTTTCCCCGCTTGAGACCTGATACGGAATTTCGCTGCCCTGCTTGATACTGGCCGGTTGCCCGTGCGAGGCCAGCAGCCGCGGGCTGGCGATGATATCGACCTGCTGTTTTTGCTCCAGCGCTGAGAGCTCCAGATCCAGCAGCCGACCATTGATCCTCCCGATATTAAAACCCACGTGGCTGGTGGCGCTGGCGACGGAAAGATCGCTGCCCAGCGTCGTCAGCTGTCCAACCTTGCCCGCGTCGGTCGCGTCGGCGAGATTCCACTTCACCCCAAGCTCACGCAGGCTTTTTTCGTTAATGGTCACAATATGCGCCGCCAGTTCGACCTGCTCGATGGGAATATCCATCTCGGCGGCCCAGCGCCGCAGCGTATCCACCGCAGCCTGGTTATCCCGAATCAGCAGGCGGTTAGTACGCGTGTCGACGGATAAGCTCCCCTTTGGGCTCAGGAGTTTTTCCGCGGCTTTTTGCAGCTCCCCGGCGTCCGCATAAGAAAAGGGAATGCCCTGAGTGACCAGCGGGGCATCAAGCTGTCGACGCGCCTGTTCCTGTTCTGAACGCTCCCGCTGCTCACGCTGCCAGGCCGCGGTATGCACATAAAAAATACCGCCCTCCTCGCGCAAGACGAGTCCGGCACTGGTGACAACCGTCCGTAACGCCTGCCGCCAGGGGACGCGCGTCAGGTTTAGCGAAAGCGTGCCGCTGACATCAGGCGATACCACCAGATTACGGTTCTCCTGTGCGACCAGGGCCTGTAACACCTGAACCACAGGAACGTCATCCACCACCAGCGTGACCGGTTTTGGCGCGGCGGCCCACAGCGGTTGGCTGAACGCCAGCAGCCACAGCATTATCCGTAAATTCATTTTTGTCCGTTCCTTCTCGTTGCCACGTCCATTTTCCCGGGTCACAGGTGTCACCCACATCAACCGCCAGCTCCGCTGCATTGACGGCGGTTATCCTCCAGCCAGCCGGGAAGCGCTCATGCATTTTCAGCCGGTGCCAGCGCTTTTCCCCATCCTGTAAAATGCCGATAGTCTCCTGCCCTTCCACCAGGCCGCGAAAGCGCCACTGCGCCAGCTCGCCAATGGCGCAAGGATCGTCCGGGGGACGAAACGGATCGCGCATACCGGTCAATAGCAGCACTGAGCAAACCAGCAAACATCGCGCGCTATTTCGCATGTTCCAGCTCCAGCTGCAGGCGTAACGCCGTACCTTGTGGCGCAATCGCGAAAGCGGCGATCTGCACATCCTGCTGTGCCAGACGGGAAAAAAGTTCCGGAATGGCCTGCCACTCCGTATCCAGCGTCAGTTCCCCTCCATTCTGCAGCGGCTTCCAGTGAACCAGCGTCGTCTCATCGTTCTGAAAATCGAGCGGGGAGAATGGCGCCAGCTCCCGTGCCTTTGCAGCGTCCGGAAGAAACGGCCCCTTTCTGACAACAGGCCATAACGATGCATTAGTGCTTACATTCTCAATCAGCTGGCGTTGTTGTTCAGCACACTGCCTGTCTACCGGTCTGAGCAACGCGCCCCACGCGACCAGCCCTGCCAGGAGACTCCCCAGGCACCAGCAGAGTACCCGATGCCAGGGACGGCTTTCGCACCAGCGTTCTAACAAGGTATTCACGCGTTACCCCTCACTTTTGAGATGAAGCGTAAACATCCAGTGCCCCCGGCTATCCTGACGAAGCTCGCCCGGCGTCCCGGGCGTAAAGCCCGCGAGTTGTCCCAGCCCATCGCGCAGGGCAGAGAGGGCCGGCAGGGTGATGGCGTAACCGGTCAAAATCAGCGCAGGCGGCTGATAGCGCAGCTCTGTCAGCCAGACCTGTGAAGGAATGGCGCGGGAAAGGGAGGCCAGCACCGGTTGCCATGCGCGTCGTTGCCTGGTTTGCACGGGTAGCTGCGCCTGTGCGGCCAGTTTTTGCCGGGCGACAAGCGCGTGCTGCACGGACTGCATTCCCGTCAGATCCGTTTGCAGCGCGCGCAGTTTCACGAACTGGTTCATCCGCAGACAAACAATGACTACGAACATCAACAGTACTGTGCCGATACACATTGCGCCCCAGAAGCGCAGGCATCGCGCGCGCCGCTGCTGTCGCCAGGGCAGAAAATTCAGGATGCTCATCCGGGCACCTCGCTCATGGCCAACGCCAGCGCGACGGTATAATCAGCCCCGCATTCCGGCAGCGGAGCATGGCAGCGTTCCAGGATTTCCCACGGATCATGTCGGCAATCAAACAGCGCGATGTCATCCGGACCAAGCGCCAGCAGCGCCGCCAGCTCAGCCACGTTTTCTGCGTCGGTAGTTAAGCGGCGTCCCCACTGGTGGCGCATCGCCCAGAGCCACTGCCGATCGTCCCGCCAGGCGACGCACTTCGCTGGCGCCACTGCGGGAAGAAGATTCGTCAGCGCGCTGGCATCCGGGGTAATGGTCACCAGCCGCAAACGCAGCGTTTTCGCCAGCGCCAGAAGGGTATCGACCTCGTTGTTTTGTGCGGCCGTCACGTGAAAGGTATTGCTGAAGGTATCCTGGGCGTAGTCGAAACAGAGGGTATCGGCAGACATCTCCAGTTCGCGGGCGAGCGCGCTACCCAGCCATGAGAGCTGCTCGCTGTCGCGCAGCGCAACGGTCGGACGGGGAAGCGACCGCTGCAGAGTGCGTGCTGCCGGGAAAGAGAGGAACACCCGATGGGCGTGCGGCAGCGTTTTTCGCCAGTCGCGCAACGCATCAACCAGCTGTTCTGGCTGACAAATTTTGCCGTCACGAATGATGCCTTCGGCCAGCGGGATTGCCCACCAGCGTCGCAGACGCCAGCCGGACTTCTCCCGGTCCAGCGCCACGATCAGCACCCTATCCTGTTGAATATGAACGCCCGTTTGCCATGTTTTGAAGGCCATGCTTCACGATCTCCTTATCGCCCGTCGCCCTGACGGCTATATCAATGAATCAGGCTTGCCTTTATACTACCGCGCGATTGTTTAGAAACTGCCCAAGTGAAACCAAATGGGAAATCTCCGGTGAAGTTCGTAAAGTATTTATTCATCCTTGCAGTCTGTTGCATTCTGCTGGGAGCAGGCTCGATTTACGGTTTGTACAAATATATTGAGCCACAGCTACCTGATGTCGCCACGCTTCGCGATGTGCGTCTCCAGATCCCGATGCAGGTCTATAGCGCCGATGGCGAGCTCATGGCGCAGTATGGCGAGAAGCGTCGTATCCCGCTGACCTTAAACCAAATTCCACCCGTGATGGTGAAAGCCTTTATCGCCACGGAGGACAGCCGTTTTTACGAGCACCACGGTGTCGATCCGGTGGGGATTTTCCGTGCCGCGAGCATTGCGTTGTTCTCTGGTCACGCCTCTCAGGGGGCGAGTACCATTACGCAGCAGCTGGCGCGTAACTTCTTCCTCAGCCCTGAAAAGACGCTGACCCGTAAGATCAAAGAGGTGTTCCTGGCGATCCGTATTGAACAGCTGCTGAGCAAAGACGAGATCCTTGAGCTGTACCTCAATAAAATCTACCTGGGCTACCGTGCCTATGGCGTGGGGGCGGCCGCGCAGGTGTACTTCGGTAAGCCTGTGGAGCAACTCACCTTAAGCGAAATGGCCACCATCGCCGGTCTGCCAAAAGCGCCGTCCACATTTAACCCGCTCTACTCGCTCGATCGCGCCACCGCACGTCGTAACGTCGTCCTGTCACGTATGCTGAGCGAAGGCTATATCAGCCAGAGCGAGTACGACCAGGCGCGCAACGACGTCATTGACGCTAACTACCACGCCCCGGAGATCGCCTTCTCTGCGCCTTACCTGACCGAAATGGTTCGCCAGGAGATGGTGAACCGTTATGGCGACAAGGCCTATGAAGATGGCTATCGCGTGTACACCACCGTCACCCGTAAAGTGCAGCAGGCGGCGCAGGACGCGGTACGCAACAACGTGATGGACTACGATATGCGTCACGGCTATCGCGGCCCGTCAAACGTGCTCTGGAAGGTGGGCGAAAGCGCGTGGGACAGCAAAAAAATCATCAGTACGCTGAGAGCACTGCCTACCTACGGTCCGCTCCTTCCTGCCGTGGTGACGCAGGCCGATCCTCAGGAAGCCGTTGCGACGCTGGCGGACGGTACGTCCGTCTCCCTGCGCATGGACGGTATCCGTTGGGCGCGTCCGTACCGCTCGGATACCCTGCAGGGCGCCACGCCGCGTAAAGTGACCGATGCGGTACAGACCGGGCAGCAAATCTGGGTGCGCAAGGTTGGCGAATCCTGGTGGCTGGCGCAGGTACCGGACGTCAACTCGGCCCTGGTTTCTATCAATCCGCAGAACGGTGCTGTATTGGCTCTGGTCGGCGGGTTCGATTTCAACCAGAGCAAATTTAACCGCGCCACCCAGGCGCTGCGTCAGGTCGGTTCCAATATCAAACCATTCCTCTACACGGCCGCGATGGATAAGGGCCTGACCCTCGCCAGCATCCTCAACGACGTGCCAATCTCCCGCTGGGATGCGGGGGCGGGTTCCGACTGGCAGCCGAAAAACTCCCCTGCGGAATATGCCGGCCCGATTCGTCTTCGTCAGGGTCTGGGACAGTCGAAAAACGTGGTGATGGTGCGTGCCATGCGCGCCATGGGCGTCGACTATGCCGCAGAGTATCTGCAGCGCTTCGGTTTCCCGGCGCAGAACATCGTTCGCACCGAGTCGCTGGCGTTAGGCTCAGCCTCCTTTACGCCGCTTCAGGTCGCGCGTGGATACTCGGTGATGGCCAACGGCGGCTTCCTGATTGACCCGTACTTCATCAGCAAGATCGAGAACGATCAGGGCGGCGTGCTGTTCGAGGCGAAGCCGAAAATTGCCTGCCCTGACTGCGATATTCCGGTCATTTATGGCAATACGCCGAAATCTGAAGTACTTGAAAACAAGGACATGGAAGACCCTGCCGTGTCGCAGGAGCAGCAGAGCGGCGTGGTGCCGCAGCCGCAGCTCGAGCAGGCGAACCAGGCGCTGGTGGCGCAGACCGGCGCGCAGGAATACGCCCCGCATGTGATCAACACGCCGCTGTCTTTCCTGATCAAAAGCGCGCTGAACACCAACATCTTCGGTGAGCCAGGCTGGCAGGGTACCGGCTGGCGCGCAGGACGCGATCTGCAGCGCCATGATATCGGCGGTAAAACGGGGACAACCAACAGCTCGAAAGACGCGTGGTTCTCCGGTTACGGTCCGGGCGTGGTGACCTCAGTCTGGATCGGCTTCGACGATCACCGCCGCGATTTAGGGCGTACCACGGCCTCCGGCGCGATTAAAGATCAGATTTCCGGCTACGAAGGCGGCGCGAAGAGCGCGCAGCCAGCCTGGGACGCCTACATGAAGGCCGTTCTTGAAGGCGTGCCGGAGCAGCCGCTGACGCCACCGCCTGGCGTGGTGACGGTCAATATCGACCGCAGCACGGGCCAGCTCGCCAACGGCGGTAATAGTCGCGAGGAGTATTTCATCGAGGGCACACAGCCAACCACACAGGCGGTGCATGAGGTGGGTACAGAGATTATCGATAACGGCGAAACGCACGAGCTGTTCTAAATGTAAAAATGCCCGGTAAAAACCGGGCAACACAGCGTAGGCCGGGTCAGGCGAAGCCGCCACCCGGCTTTTTTTATGGGCTACAGTCGCCCCTGCCCTTTCAACCACTCCCGTACCAGGAACAGCGCGCTCACGTTGCGAGCCTCATTAAAGTCAGGGTCTTCCAGGAGGTCCATCAGATGCGCCAGCGGCCAGCGAACCTGCGGCAGCGGCTCCGGCTCATCCCCTTCCAGCGATTCAGGATAGAGATCTTCCGCCACCACGATATTCATTTTGCTGGAAAAATAGGACGGTGCCATGCTCAGTTTTTTCAGGAATGAAAGCTCATTCGCCCCGAACCCCACCTCTTCTTTCAGCTCGCGGTTTGCCGCTTCAAAGACGGTTTCGCCCGGGTCGATCAGCCCTTTCGAGAACCCAAGCTCGTAAGATTCCGTTCCCACAGCGTATTCGCGGATCAAAATCAGATGATCGTCGACAATCGGCACAATCATCACCGCTTCGCGCGACGAGGGGCGCATACGTTCATAAACGCGACGCACACCGTTGCTGAACTCCAGATCCACACTTTCGACATTAAACAGGCGCGATTTGGCGACTGTTTCAACATTCAGAATGGTGGGTTTTTGTAGTGGTTTGCTCATCGTGATGGGTCTTAGCAGTGAGAACTGGCGTTATTGTGCGATACGCCGCACGGTTTCGGCAATGTCAATCGTTCTTTATTTACATTTATGCAACGTAGCAGGGATCAATCCTCAATTCAAAACAAATGTCAAGAGGTTGAAATGTTTCCAGGAATTTGCTGATATCGCGCCATAACAGGCTTTGCTATCATCACCGGTCACTGGGATGCGCTTCAGAATGCTCAAGTTCGACTCCATACTTGCCGATAGCCAGCCACAGACTCTCATTCAATGTAAAGGTGCTACTGACTACACCTGTAAGAAGATAAGTAAGATGGGGAAAGCATGAGCACCATTTTGATTGTTCTCGCTGCTATGCTGGCCGGCGCATTGGTTGCAGGGTGGTTGTACAGGCGCCGCATACAGCGCCGTTATCGCCTGCCTTTTTTAACTGCATTTGCGGGCGCGACCACGCGTAAACTCACGCAAGACGAGCGCGATGCGGTTGAAAACTATCTCGAAATCCTGAACCGTACTCAGCTCACGCCTGGGCCAACGGGTGCCACCGCTGCGCCCGTGGCGTTAAAGCTTAATGCGCAGAGTGATACCGTGCTCTGCGTGACGCGCTCCATCACGCGCTATGGCATCACGACTGATGACCCCAACAAGTGGCGCTATTACCTTGATTCCGTCGAAGTGCATCTCCCTCCGTCCTGGGAGCAATACATTAATGACGAAAACAGCGTTGAGCTGATTCACACCGATTCATTGCCTCTGGTTATCTCGCTTAACGGCCACACGCTGAATGAATATCTTCAGGAAGCCCCGCGTTTTGCGCTGGAGCGCGCCAGTTCGACGCAGGCTTCTATTCGTGGCGAAGAGACAGAGCAGATCGAACTGCTGAACATTCGCCAGGAAACCCATGAAGAGTACGCCCTGAGCCGCCCGGACGGCATTCGTGAAGCCCTGCTGATCGTCGCCGCCTTCCTGCTCTTTTTTTTCTGCCTGCTGACGCCGGATGTGTTTGTCCCCTGGCTGGCGGGCGGTGCGGTGCTGCTGCTGGCGGGCGGGCTTTGGGGGCTCTTTGCTCCGCCGGCCAAAACCTCGTTGCGCGAGATCCACTGCCTGCGCGGGACGCCAAAGCGCTGGGGTCTGTTCGGTGAAAACGATCAGGAACACCTCAACAATATCTCGCTCGGGATTATTGACCTGATTTACCCGCGCCACTGGCAACCGTGGATCGCGCAGGATTTAGGCCAGAAAACCGATATTGATATCTACCTTGACCGCCACGTTGTGCGTCAGGGACGCTTCTTATCCCTGCATGATGAAGTGAAAAATTTCCCGCTTCAGCACTGGCTTCGCAGCACGGTCATTGCCGGGGGCGCGGCGCTGGTCTTAGTCATGCTGCTGCTTTTCGTACCGCTGGATATGCCCATCAAATTCACCCTGTCGTGGATCAAAGGGGCGCAAACCATTGAAGCGACCAGCGTCAACAAGCTGGATGAAGCCGGTGTGCGCGTGGGGGACACGCTGCGCCTGAAGGGAACCGGGATGTGTAATATTCACACGCCGGGGGCATGGAACACGCGTCAGAACTCGCCGTTCATGCCGTTCGATTGCTCGCAAATTATCTGGAACGACGCACCGCCGCTGCCGCTGCCGGAATCAGAAGTGGTGAATAAAGCCACGGCGCTTACCCAGACGGTTAACCGCCAGCTGCACCCGAAACCGGACGATGATTCGCGCGTCAGCCCTGCGCTGCGTTCGGCTATTCAAAAATCAGGCATGGTTCTGCTGGATGATTTTGGTGACATCGTTCTGAAAACGCAGGATCTCTGTTCTTCGCAGGATGAGTGCATACGTCTTAAAAATGCCCTGGTCAACCTGGGGAACAGTAAAGACTGGGACTCGCTGGTAAAGCGCGCCGAAGCGGGACGACTGGATGGCGTCAACGTGCTGCTGCGTCCGGTGAGTGCTGAATCGCTGGATAACCTGGTCGCCACCTCCACATCACCGTTTATGATGCGCGAAACCACCCGGGCGGCTCAGGCGCTGAACAGCCCGGCACCGGGAGGCTTTGTGATTGCAAGCGATGAAGGCAGCGACCTGGTCGATCAGCCTTACCCGCAGGTTGCGCTTTATGACTACCCGGCGCAGGAGCAGTGGAGCCAGTTCCAGCGCCTGGCGCAGATGCTAATGCAAACGCCGTTCAGCGCAGAAGGGATTGTCACGAGTGTTTATACCGACGCCAACGGCACTCGCCATATCGGCCTGCACCGGATGCCGGATAGCGCAGGTTTATGGCGCTACATCGGCACCTCTCTGCTGATGACCGCGATGCTGATCGCCATTTTCTGGAACGGCTTTATGGCCCTGCGACGCTACCAGCGCTCGCGCACCCGGCTTGCAGAGATCCAGCAATATTATGAAAATTGCCTCAATCCTAAGCTGATCCCCTCCTCTGAGAGCCTGATCTGATAACGTCGTTGCGCGACAAGATGTGCTACCCTGTCGCGCACGATTCTTCTGGCTGGAGTTCCCCCCTATGCATCTTGATATCGACTGGCAGCAGGTCGACACCGTTCTGCTGGATATGGACGGCACGCTGCTCGATCTCGCCTTTGATAACTATTTCTGGCAAACGCTGGTGCCGGAAACCTATGGCGAGCAGCAGGGAATCTCCCCGGCAGAAGCGCAGGCATTCATTCGTTCGCAATATAGCGCCGTGCAACATACGCTAAACTGGTACTGTCTGGACTACTGGAGCGAGCGCCTCGGTCTGGATATTTGTGCCATGACCACCGCCCAGGGTCCACGCGCCGTGCTGCGCGAGGATACGGTTCCGTTCCTGGATGCGCTGAAAGCCAGCGGCAAACGCCGTATTTTGCTGACCAATGCGCATCCCCATAACCTGGCCGTGAAGCTGGAGCATACGGGTCTGGCATCACACCTTGATTTATTACTTTCCACCCACACATTTGGTTATCCGAAAGAGGATCAGCGGTTGTGGCATGCGGTGAAGGAAGAGACGGGCTTGCAGCCGGAACGTACGCTGTTCATTGACGACAGCGAGCCCATTCTGGATTCCGCGGCAAGGTTTGGCATTCGCTATTGTCTGGGCGTCACCAATCCTGACTCTGGCCTGGCTGAAAAAAGCTATCTGCGCCACCCGGGACTGAACGACTACCGCCAGATGATCCCCTCACTGACCGTGAAGGAGAGGCCATGAAAGAAAAACCCTCTGACGGGGTAAGACTGGATAAATGGCTGTGGGCGGCGCGTTTTTATAAAACGCGCGCCCTTGCCCGCGAGATGATTGACGGCGGAAAGGTGCATTACAACGGCCAGCGCAGCAAACCAAGCAAGCTGGTTGAGCTGAATGCCACCTTAACGCTGCGTCAGGGCAACGATGAACGTACGGTAGTGATTAAAGCCATTACCGAACAACGACGGCCCGCCCCGGAAGCCGTCCTGCTTTATGAAGAGACGGCGGAAAGCATTGAAAAGCGCGAGAAGACCGCGCTGGCGCGCAAAATGAATGCGCTGACCATGCCCCACCCGGACCGGCGACCGGACAAAAAAGAGCGCCGCGATCTGATGAAATTTAAACACGGTGAGAGCGAGTAACCCTCACCCGCACGAGAGATGAAAATGGCCCAACACGACCAATTACACCGCTATCTGTTTGAACAATTCGCCGTGCGCGGCGAACTGGTCACCGTATCCGAAACCTGGAAACAGATTCTGGAAAACCACAACTACCCGCTGCCGGTGAAGACCCTGTTGGGCGAACTGCTGGTTGCCACCAGCCTGCTGACCGCAACGCTGAAGTTTGCCGGCGATATCACCGTGCAGCTGCAGGGTGACGGCCCAATGTCGCTGGCGGTGATCAACGGCAATAACCAGCAGCAGATGCGCGGCGTGGCGCGCGTTCAGGGCGACGTGCCTGAAAATGCTGACCTCAAAACGCTGGTAGGTAATGGCTACCTGGTGATCACCATCTCCCCGGAGGAAGGTGAACGCTATCAGGGCGTGGTCGGTCTGGAAGGCGATACCCTGGCAGCCTGCCTGGAAGATTACTTCATGCGTTCTGAACAGCTGCCGACGCGTCTCTTCATCCGCACCGGTGAAGTGGACGGTCAGCCTGCTGCTGGCGGCATGCTGCTGCAGGTTCTGCCTGCGCAGGACGCGCAGACCAATGATTTCGAGCACCTGGCAACACTGACCGAAACCATCAAGGCGGAAGAGCTGTTCAACCTGTCGGCGACCGACGTGCTGTGGCGTCTGTACCACGAAGAAGAAGTGACCGTCTACGACCCGCAGTCCGTGGAGTTTAAGTGCACCTGCTCCCGCGAGCGCTGCGCTGGCGCACTGAAAACCCTGCCGGATGAAGAGATCGACAGCATCATGGCGGAAGACGGTGAAATTGATATGCACTGTGACTACTGCGGTACGCACTATGTGTTCAATTCGATGGATATCGCTGAGATCCGCAACAACGCCTCCCCGGCGGATCCGCAGGTTCACTAAACCTCTTTCCCCTCACCCTCTTCCGTTTGGGAAGAGGGCTGGGTTGAGGGGTAAAAAACACCCCCCAAGCTGAATCGTTTTCCCAATGTAACTCTTACGTATTTTTCTTACGTGTATGCGATTACATTCACATTCCTTCCGATAAAATCACCAGCCTTTAACCTTTTCGGAACATTTTCCCCAACAAAAAAGCGATTCCTGCGATAATCCGCCTGCGCTGTGACTGGAGTCGCAGCGTTTTCCGTTAGTAAGGGTTTTGTCCAGATGCGTGAATCTATGAGCCCCGTCGCGGTAAACAACCTCAGAAAAACCCTACAATTTCAGGCAGTACATATTGGCTAAGGAGCAGTGATATGCGTGTTACTGGTTTAACCCCGCAAGATCTCAAGGCTTATGGTATTCACGACGTCCAGGAAGTCGTCTACAACCCCGACTACGATACGCTGTATCAGGAAGAGCTCAATCCAGCACTGGAAGGATACGAGCGCGGTGTGTTGACGAACCTTGGTGCTATCGCCGTCGATACCGGTATTTTTACCGGTCGTTCGCCGAAAGATAAGTATATCGTCCGAGACGAAACCACCCGCGATACGCTGTGGTGGGCTGACAAGGGCAAAGGGAAGAACGACAACAAACCGCTCTCTCCGGAAACCTGGCAGCACCTGAAAGGGCTCGTCACCCATCAACTTTCCGGCAAGCGTTTGTTTATTGTCGACGCTTTCTGCGGCGCTAACGCCGACACCCGTCTCTCCGTACGTTTTATCACCGAAGTGGCCTGGCAGGCGCATTTCGTGAAAAACATGTTTATTCGTCCAACCGACGAAGAGCTGCAGGACTTCACCCCTGATTTCATCGTGATGAACGGCGCGAAATGCACCAACCCACAGTGGAAAGAGCAGGGTCTGAACTCCGAAAACTTTGTTGCCTTCAACCTGACCGAGCGTATCCAGCTGATCGGCGGTACCTGGTACGGCGGCGAAATGAAGAAAGGGATGTTCTCGGTCATGAACTACCTGCTGCCGCTGCGGGGCATCGCCTCCATGCACTGCTCGGCTAACGTCGGTGAAAAAGGCGACGTGGCGGTCTTCTTCGGCCTGTCCGGCACCGGGAAAACCACCCTGTCTACCGATCCAAAACGTCGTCTGATTGGTGATGACGAACACGGCTGGGATGACGACGGCGTATTCAACTTTGAAGGCGGCTGCTACGCGAAGACCATTCGCCTGTCTGAAGAGGCCGAGCCGGATATCTTCCACGCGATCCGTCGCGATGCGCTGCTGGAAAACGTCACCGTGCGTGCCGACGGCTCCATCGACTTCGACGATGCGTCGAAAACGGAAAACACCCGCGTCTCTTACCCCATCTACCACATCGACAATATCGTGAAGCCGGTGTCAAAAGCGGGTCATGCCACGAAGGTGATTTTCCTGACGGCGGATGCGTTTGGCGTGCTGCCGCCGGTGTCTCGCCTGACGGCCAGCCAGACGCAGTACCACTTCCTCTCCGGTTTCACCGCCAAGCTGGCGGGTACCGAGCGCGGCGTGACGGAGCCAACCCCAACCTTCTCCGCCTGTTTCGGCGCAGCCTTCCTGTCGCTGCACCCGACGCAGTACGCTGAAGTGCTGGTGAAACGCATGCAGGCATCCGGCGCGCAGGCATACCTGGTGAACACCGGCTGGAACGGTACCGGCAAACGTATCTCCATCAAAGATACCCGCGCCATTATCGACGCCATTCTGGATGGTTCTCTGGACGACGCCGAAACCTTCACGCTGCCAATGTTTGACCTGGCGATCCCAACGTCGCTGCCGGGTGTGGATACGCATATCCTCGACCCGCGCAATACGTACGGTTCGCCTGAACAGTGGCGCGAGAAAGCGGAATCGCTGGCGAAGCTGTTTATCGAGAACTTCGAGAAGTATACCGATACCCCGGCGGGTGCTGCGCTGGTGAGCGCGGGTCCAAAACTGTAGTCCATGTCGGGTGGCGGCTTCGCCTTACCCGACCTGCAAAAAAGGGTGGCTCGTGCCACCCTTTTTTCAACTCTCTTTCACCTGCCCCCGCGTGACCGGAACCGGCAACCAGGCGCGAATGCTCAACCCACCCCGCTCGCTGGTACCAATCTCCAGCAACCCGTTATGGTTATCCACAATACGCTGCACAATCGCCAGGCCTAAGCCCGTACCGCTGGTGCTGCGTGCGCTGTCGCCGCGCACAAACGGCTGGAACAGATGCTTACGCTGCTCGGGCTTGATGCCCGGACCGTCGTCTTCCACCTGGAACCAGGCGCGGTTGAGTTCAGACCCGCTGCTGACTTTGATCCAGCCGTTACCGTAGCGCGCCGCGTTGACCACCATGTTCGCCACCGCGCGCTTAATGGAGAGCGGGTGCATACGAACCTGAATTTCACCGGCCTGAAGGTCAGTATCAATTTCACGCTCGTAGCCGCTTTCTGCCGCCACCACTTCACCCAGCACCGCGTTCAGGTCCGCCATTTCCATCGGCATCTCCTGGCCGGTGCGCAGGTAGTCGATGAACTGCTCGATGATGGCGTTGCACTCTTCGATGTCCTTGTTGATGGACTCGGCGAGATAACCGTCCTCTTCTCCCATCATCTCCGTCGCCAGACGAATACGCGTCAGGGGGGTGCGCAGGTCATGGCTCACGCCCGCCATCAGCAGCGTACGGTCATCCGCCAGCTGCTTCACGCCTGCCGCCATATGGTTAAACGCACGCGTCACCGAGCGGACTTCCGAGGCACCATACTCGCGCAGCGGAGGAGGAATAATGCCTTTACCGACCTGCAGCGCAGCGTGCTCCAGGTCGACCAGCGGTCGGTTCTGTATTCGGATAAACAGCCAGGCTCCGCCTATCGCCAGCAGCATAATTGCCAGGGTATAGCGGAACAGCGGCGAGAAATCGCCCTGATGGATTTCGGTCAGCGGGACGCGCACCCAGATGTTGGGTGACAGCCAGGTTTTCAGCCAGACAACGGGCGAGCTTTTGTTGACCTCGACGCGCACTTCCGTCGGGCCACCCAGCTGCTGCGCCATCTGCTGGCTGAGAAATTCGTAGTGCTGCGCCCAGCGCAGACCCGCGTCTTCCGCCGCTTCATTCGAATAGAGCGAGATGCCCAGTTCACGGTAGATTTCACGACGAAACGCCGGGGGAACAACCAGCTGCGTGCCGTCCTCCAGCTGCAGCTTATCGGTCATCAGCATACGCACTTCGTAGGCCAGGACCTTATTAAACTGCTGGAGGCTCGGCAGGATCGCAAAGTTCAGCACCACCAGGTAGGTCGTCACCAGGCTGACGAACAGCAGGGTGACGATCAGTAACAGGGTGCGGGCAAACGAGCTTCGCGGCGAGAAGCGCATTCGCCTCATGCTTTAGAGCCGTCCGGGACGAACACGTAGCCCAGACCCCACACGGTCTGAATATAACGAGGATGCGCCGGATCTTCTTCCACCATGCGACGCAGACGGGAGATCTGCACGTCGATGGAGCGTTCCATTGCGGAGTATTCGCGACCGCGCGCCAGGTTCATCAGCTTGTCGCGGGAGAGCGGTTCACGCGGGTGGCTGACCAGCGCTTTCAGCACCGCAAACTCGCCGCTGGTGAGCGGCATTGGCTCGTCTTCACGGAACATTTCGCGCGTGCCGAGGTTCAGCTTGAACTTGCCGAAGGCAATAACGGCTTCTTCCTGCGACGGTGCGCCCGGCAGCTCGTTCGCCTGACGGCGCAGCACGGCGCGAATGCGCGCCAGCAGTTCACGCGGGTTAAACGGTTTTGGAATGTAGTCGTCGGCGCCGATTTCGAGGCCCACGATACGGTCAACTTCTTCGCCCTTCGCCGTTACCATAATGATCGGCATCGGGTTGCTCTGGCTGCGCAGACGGCGGCAGATAGAGAGCCCGTCTTCGCCTGGCAGCATCAGGTCGAGAACCATCAGATGGAAAGATTCACGGGTCAACAGACGATCCATTTGCTCAGCGTTCGCGACGCTGCGAACCTGGAAGCCCTGCTCGGTCAGATAACGCTCCAGCAGCGCACGCAGGCGCATGTCGTCATCCACGACCAGAATTTTATAGTTTTCTTGCATTGTGTGTACTCCCAAAGGTTCGGATAGTCTTTGTAACAGCGTATTCTAAAAAAGTGCACGTATTCGACCAGTTAATTCTGGTATAAATTCTAGTCGAAATTGTTACAAAGCATATTTAACAGCAGCTTATCTTTTCATTTCACCACATAAATTATTATTAATCCTGTCTGTTACACTGTGTGGTACGTATTGTGCGCAAAACAGAGAACCGGCAGCAAAGGCAGCACCATGAAAACGCCCCTGATCACCCGCGAAGGGTACGAGAAGCTCAAAAAAGAGATGGATTTCCTCTGGCGCGAAGAGCGTCCTGAGGTGACCAAAAAGGTGACCTGGGCCGCGAGCCTGGGCGATCGCAGCGAAAACGCTGACTACCAGTACAACAAGAAGCGGCTGCGCGAAATTGACCGCCGTGTACGCTATCTGACGAAGTGCCTTGAGAACCTGAAAATCGTCGATTACTCCCCGCAGCAGGAGGGCAAAGTCTTCTTCGGCGCGTGGGTGGAGATTGAAAACGACGACGGTGACACCCTGCGTTTTCGCATCGTCGGCTACGATGAAATTTTTGGTCGTAAGGATTACATCTCCATCGACTCCCCGATGGCCCGCGCGCTGCTGAAAAAGGAAGTGGGCGATCTGGCCGTCGTGCAAACCCCAGCCGGTGAAGCCAGCTGGTACGTTAATGAGATCGTCTACGTAAAATAGTCCGAGAGCGCCCTCCCCGGCTGGCATTTTGCCGTGTCAGCCCGTATAACTATCCCCTGATTTTTTCGACTCAACAGATGATAAAGCCATGATGAAAGATTCGCTCTGCCGCATTATTGCGGGTGAACTTCAGGCCAGAGCCGAACAGGTAGAAGCTGCCGTTCGCCTGCTTGATGAAGGGAACACCGTGCCGTTTATTGCACGCTATCGTAAGGAAGTCACCGGCGGTCTGGATGACACGCAGCTGCGTAACCTGGAAACCCGTCTCGGTTATCTGCGCGAACTGGAAGAACGTCGTCAGGCGATCCTCAAATCCATCGGCGAACAGGGCAAGCTGACCAGCGAGCTGGAAAGCGCCATTAACGGCACCCTGAGCAAAACCGAACTCGAAGACCTCTATCTGCCGTACAAGCCGAAGCGCCGCACGCGCGGACAGATTGCAATTGAAGCGGGTCTTGAGCCGCTGGCCGACCTGTTGTGGAACGAGCCGTCCCACGATCCGGATACCGAAGCGGCGAAATTCATCGACGCCGACAAAGGCGTAGCGGACACCAAGGCTGCTCTGGACGGCGCGCGCTACATCCTGATGGAGCGCTTCGCTGAAGATGCCGCCCTCCTCGCTAAAGTGCGTGATTATCTGTGGAAGAACGCCCACATCGTCTCTACCGTCGTCGCGGGTAAAGAGGAAGAAGGCGCGAAATTCCGCGACTACTTCGATCACCACGAACCGATTTCCACCACCCCTTCTCACCGCGCGCTGGCAATGTTCCGCGGCCGCAACGAAGGCGTGCTGCAGCTCTCCCTGAACGCCGACCCGCAGTTTGACGAGCCGCCGAAAGAGAGCCACTGCGAGCAGATCATCATCGACCATCTTGGCCTGCGCCTGAACAACGCCCCGGCTGACAGCTGGCGCAAAGGCGTGGTGAGCTGGACCTGGCGCATCAAGGTGCTGATGCACCTGGAAACCGAGCTGATGGGCACCGTGCGCGAACGCGCCGAGGATGAAGCCATCAACGTCTTCGCCCGCAACCTGCACGACCTGCTGATGGCCGCCCCTGCTGGCCTGCGCGCGACCATGGGTCTCGATCCGGGTCTGCGTACCGGTGTAAAAGTCGCTGTCGTTGACGGCACCGGCAAGCTGGTCGCCACCGACACCATCTATCCGCACACCGGCCAGGCAGCGAAAGCGGCCGTCGTGGTGGCGGCGCTGTGCGAAAAATACAACGTCGAACTTGTCGCCATTGGCAACGGTACGGCGTCCCGCGAAACCGAACGTTTCTACCTCGACGTGCAGAAGCAGTTCCCGAAAGTGACGGCGCAGAAAGTGATCGTCAGCGAGGCCGGGGCATCCGTCTACTCCGCGTCCGAGCTGGCGGCACAGGAGTTCCCGGACCTGGACGTTTCCCTGCGCGGTGCGGTCTCGATCGCTCGCCGCCTGCAGGATCCGCTGGCGGAACTGGTGAAGATCGACCCGAAATCAATCGGCGTGGGCCAGTATCAGCATGACGTGAGCCAGACTCAGCTGGCGCGCAAGCTGGATGCGGTGGTGGAAGACTGCGTAAACGCCGTTGGCGTCGATCTGAACACCGCCTCCGTTCCTCTGCTGACCCGCGTAGCGGGCTTAACCCGCATGATGGCGCAAAACATCGTCGCCTGGCGCGATGAGAACGGCCAGTTCCAGAACCGTCAGCAGCTGCTGAAGGTAAGCCGTCTGGGGCCAAAAGCGTTTGAGCAGTGCGCGGGCTTCCTGCGCATCAACCACGGCGATAACCCGCTCGATGCCTCCACCGTTCACCCGGAAGCGTACCCGGTGGTGGAACGCATCCTGGCCGCCACCCAGCAGGCGCTGAAGGATCTCATGGGCGACAGCAGCGCCCTGCGCAACCTGAAAGCCGTTGATTTCACTGACGACAAATTTGGTGTGCCAACCGTTACCGACATTATTAAAGAGCTGGAAAAACCGGGCCGCGATCCGCGTCCTGAGTTCAAAACGGCGACCTTTGCTGACGGTATCGAGACCATGAACGACCTGCTGCCAGGGATGGTGCTGGAAGGTGCGGTGACCAACGTCACCAACTTTGGCGCGTTTGTGGATATCGGCGTGCATCAGGATGGCCTGGTCCATATCTCATCCCTTGCCGACAAGTTCGTTGAAGACCCGCACACCGTGGTCAAAGCGGGCGACATCGTGAAGGTCAAAGTGCTGGAAGTGGATCTGCAGCGCAAGCGTATCGCCCTGACCATGCGTCTGGACGAGCAGCCGGGTGACACCAGCGCGCGCCGCGGCGGCAACGGCGGGGGCCGCGAGCAGCAGCGTCCGGCCGCGAAAGCCGCGAAGCCGCGTGGACGTGACGCCCAGCCTGCAGGCAACAGCGCGATGATGGATGCGCTGGCGGCCGCGATGGGTAAAAAACGCTAAGGTTGTACATGCCCGGTGGCGCTACGCTTACCGGGCCTACGGTTTTGTAGGCCGGGCAAACGCAGTGCCGCCCGGCAAGCAGGCCGCAGGGAATTAAAATAAATAGCGTGTAGCCATATTTAAACCGCGAATTATCACCCCGTTAACAAATACCTCTCTTTTCGTTTTCCCGGCATTTCAGCAAATATTGAGCAAGGTCAAACAGGCCGTAAATTAATACCGTAAACAACATTCCGTCACAGTTTTAATATTGCTGATAAAAACTATTCTCATTATCATCGCATAGTAGATAATTTAACCTTTCGTGGAATCAGGCGTTATGCAATTCACTCCAGACAGTGCATGGAAGATTACCGGTTTTACCCGCGAAATTAGCCCGGCCTATCGGCAAAAGCTGCTGTCGCTTGGCATGCTGCCCGGCTCGTCATTCCAGGTCGTACGCGTGGCACCGTTAGGCGATCCGGTTCATATCGAAACCCGACGCGTGAATCTGGTCCTGCGTAAAAAAGACCTCGCGTTAATAGAAGTCGAAGCCTTATCCCGATAACAAGCCAGCGGTTTCAGTGAGTCCAGAAAAATGAAAAAGTTAACTATTGGCTTAATTGGCAATCCTAATTCCGGCAAGACTACGCTTTTTAACCAGCTGACCGGGGCTCGCCAGCGCGTGGGCAACTGGGCGGGCGTAACGGTTGAACGTAAAGAGGGCCAGTTCACGACGACAGACAACCAGGTGACGCTGGTTGACCTTCCCGGCACCTACTCCTTAACCACCATTTCGTCGCAAACTTCGCTCGATGAGCAAATCGCCTGTCACTACATTCTTGGCGGCGACGCGGATCTGCTGATCAACGTGGTCGATGCCTCAAACCTCGAGCGTAACCTCTATCTGACGCTGCAGCTGCTGGAGCTGGGTATCCCCTGCATCGTGGCGCTCAACATGCTCGACATCGCAGAGAAACAAAAGCTACGCATCGACGTTGATGCCCTCTCCGCGCGCCTCGGGTGCCCGGTCGTTCCGCTGGTCTCGACGCGCGCGCGCGGTATTGATGCGCTGAAGCTGGCCATTGACCGTCACGCGGGAAATCGCGACGTTGAGCTGGTGCATTACGCCCAGCCTCTCCTGCGCGAAGCCAACGTGCTGGCGCAGGAGATGGACAAAGCCATGCCTGCGAAACAGCGCCTGTGGCTTGGCCTGCAGATGCTGGAAGGGGATATCTACAGCCGCGCTTATGCCGGTCATGCGGCCGATAAGCTGGACGTGACGGTGGCCCGTCTTAGCGACGAGCTGGACGACCCGGCGCTGCACATCGCCGATGCCCGTTACCAGGCTATCGCCTCGATCTGCGACGTGGTCAGTAACGCACTGACGGCAGAACCCAGCCGCTTTACGGCGGCGGTGGATAAGATTGTGCTCAACCGCTTCCTCGGTTTGCCCATCTTCCTGCTGGTGATGTACGTGATGTTCCTGCTCGCCATTAACATCGGTGGCGCGCTGCAGCCGATTTTTGACGCCGGTTCCGTCGCGGTCTTCGTGCACGGCATTCAGTGGGTGGGCTACACCCTGCACTTCCCGGAATGGCTCACCATCTTCCTCGCGCAGGGGATCGGCGGCGGTATCAATACCGTTCTGCCGCTGGTGCCGCAGATCGGCATGATGTACCTGTTCCTCTCGTTCCTGGAAGATTCCGGCTACATGGCACGCGCGGCGTTCGTGATGGATCGTCTGATGCAGGCGCTGGGCCTGCCGGGCAAATCCTTCGTCCCGCTGATCGTCGGCTTCGGCTGTAACGTGCCGTCGGTGATGGGCGCGCGCACGCTGGATGCACCGCGCGAGCGTCTGATGACCATCATGATGGCGCCGTTTATGTCCTGCGGTGCCCGACTGGCGATCTTTGCGGTCTTTGCGGCAGCCTTCTTTGGCCAGCAGGGCGCGCTGGCGGTCTTCTCGCTGTATGTCCTGGGCATCGTGATGGCGATCCTGACCGGCTTAATGCTGAAACACACCATCATGCGCGGTGAAGCGTCGCCGTTCGTGATGGAGCTGCCGGTGTACCACGTCCCCCATCTGAAAAGCCTGGCGATCCAGACCTGGCAGCGCCTGAAAGGCTTCGTCCTGCGCGCCGGTAAGGTGATTGTCATCGTCAGCGTTTTCCTGAGCGCGCTGAACAGCTTTACCCTGAGTGGACAGGCAGCGGATAACATTAACGACTCTGCCCTCGCCTCCGTCAGCCGCGTCATCACGCCGGTCTTCAAACCAATTGGCGTGCATGAGGATAACTGGCAGGCAACCGTCGGGCTGTTTACCGGCGCGATGGCAAAAGAGGTGGTTGTCGGTACCCTGAACACGCTCTACACCGCCGAGAACATTCAGGAGCAGGAATTTAACCCGGCGGAGTTTCACCTCGGTGACGAACTGCTGGGTGCCGTAGAGGAAACCTGGCAGAGCCTGAAGGACACCTTCAGCCTGAGCGTGCTGGCGAACCCGATTGAGGCGAGCAAAGGCGACGGCGAGATGGCGACCGGTGCCATGGGCGTGATGGGCGAGAAGTTTGGCAGCGCGTCCGCGGCCTACAGCTACCTCATCTTCGTTCTGCTCTATATTCCATGCATCTCCGTGATGGGGGCGATTGCCCGCGAGTCCAGCCGCGGCTGGATGGGCTTCTCCATCCTGTGGGGATTAAACATCGCGTATTCGCTGGCGACGCTGTTTTATCAAACCGTCAATTTCAGCCAGCACCCGCGCTACAGCCTGGTCTGCATTCTCGCGGTTGTGCTGTTTAACGTGATCGTTCTCGGCCTGCTGCGGCGGGCACGCAGCCGCGTCGACATCGACCTGCTGGCAAACCGTAAAACCGCCGCAACCTGCTGCAACAGCCCGGCAGGCGACTGTCACTAAGGAGCACACCCCATGGCATCGTTGATTCAGGTTCGTGACCTGCTGGCACTGCAGGGGCGAATGGAGGCGAAACAGCTGAGCCTCAGCCTGCATACGCCGCAGCCGATGATCGACGCCATGCTGGAAAGACTGGAAGCCATGGGGAAAGCGGTGCGCATTCAGGAAGAGCCGGACGGTTGTCTGTCCGGCAGCTGTAAACATTGCCCGGAAGGAAAAGCCTGCCTCAGGGAGTGGTGGGCACTGCGCGAATAAAGGCGGACAGCGCCGAACAAAACTCGCCAGGATGTGAAATAAATGGCGCGTGTGCCGCTTTAGCGACCACCATTGATTGGCTTTCCGGCCACAGGTTATCCAGCAGTGGAACCACCTTACGCGGAACCAGCCCGTCCAGATAGCCATACATACGCAGGTGCGGAAGCGCCAGCGACGCCAGCGGTTCACGCAGATCGATCGTCTTGAGTATCTCAAGCCCCCCGTTAAGCACCTCAACGTCAGGCATCGGCAGCGACAGCACGGTCTGCTTCAGCGTGCGCGCGTCCTGACGCGCGGTTTCTGTACCCATCGTCTGCAGCGCGAGAAAACGCTCCACCGTCCGCTGGAAATCGTCGCTTAGCTGCTGCTGGAATCCTGCCAGCACTTCAGGCTTGATCCCCGGCCACGCGTCCTGCGCGCTAAAGCAGGGTGACGAGGCAACGGTAACCAGCGCGCTTACGCGCCCGGGGTTATCCAGCGCAATCTTGCTTGCCACCAGCCCGCCCAGGCTCCAGCCCAGCCAGACAGCGTTTTGCGGCGCGGCGTCCAGAACCTGCTGCGCCATCTCATCAAGCGACATCGCGCCAAAGCCGCGGCTGCGGCCATAACCCGGCAAATCCACCAGATGCAGCGTAAATTGCGAGGCAAGTTCCTCGCTTACGCAACGCCACACCTCAGCATTCAGTCCCCATCCGTGCAGCAGCACAAGATGGCAATTTCCCGTTCCGACGGTCTGCCACCACAGCGTCTTCATCAGTTACTGTTCTCTTTTTCACATGGAGGTTGCACATGCTAACAGTACCTGGGTTGTGCTGGCTATGCCGAATGCCGCTGGCACTCAGCAGGTGGGGCATCTGCTCCGTCTGTACGCGATCGCTGCAATGGCGTATCGGGATCTGTCCACAATGTGGTTTACCGGCCACAAATCCCTCTTTGCCCTGTGGCCGGTGCCTGAAAAAATCCCCGCCGTGGAGCGCGCTGGTGGCGGTGGATGATTATGTTCCGCCGCTGAGCAGGCTGATTCACGCGCTGAAGTTTTCCGGTCAAAGTTCCCTGGCACAGCCCCTTGCGCGACTGCTACTGCTGGCGGTTTTGCAGGCGCGGCGCCACCGCGCATTGCCGAAAATCGACAGGGTGGTGAATGTTCCCCTCTACCGACGCCGCCACTGGCGACGCGGTTACAATCAGAGCGACCTGATCTGCCGTCCCCTCGCCCGGTGGCTTGGCTGTCAGTATGATGCCCGCGCGCTGACGCGTGTTCATGCCACCGCCATCCAGCATCAGCTCAGCGCCCGGCTTCGCAAAAGAAACCTCAAAAATGCCTTTCGCCTTGAATTGCCGGTCGACGGTCTCCATATCGCGATTGTGGATGATGTCGTCACCACAGGCAGTACCGTTGCTGAACTTTCCCGACTGCTTTTGCAAAGCGGCGCCGCGTCGGTTCAGGTATGGTGTCTGTGCCGTACCTTGTAGCCCTTCTTCAATGGGCGTATGATTATACCCAGGTAATTTAGTCAACTATTAGGCCAAAGCTATGATCCGTATTTCCGATTCTGCACAAGCGCACTTTGCCAAACTGCTGGCAAATCAGGAAGAAGGGACGCAGATCCGTGTGTTTGTGATCAATCCAGGCACGCCGAATGCAGAATGTGGTGTTTCTTATTGTCCTCCGGACGCCGTGGAAGCCACCGACACTGCCCTTAAATTTGAACAGCTCACCGCCTATGTTGATGAGCTGAGCGCACCGTATCTTGAAGATGCGGAGATCGACTTCGTCACCGATCAGTTGGGTTCTCAGCTGACCCTGAAAGCGCCGAACGCGAAAATGCGTAAAGTGTCTGACGATGCTCCGCTGATGGAGCGCGTTGAGTATCTGCTGCAATCCCAGATTAACCCGCAGCTGGCTGGCCATGGCGGTCGTGTTTCCCTGATGGAAATCACCGACGAAGGTTTTGCCATTCTGCAGTTTGGCGGCGGCTGTAACGGCTGTTCAATGGTCGATGTCACCCTGAAAGAAGGGATCGAGAAGCAGCTGCTGAACGAGTTCCCGGAATTGAAAGGCGTGCGTGACCTGACCGAACACCAGCGCGGCGAGCACTCTTACTACTGATTCAGCGCCGATCTGTATTGCCCGGTGGCGCTGCGCTTACCGGGCCTACAAAACCCTGCTCCCCCTCTTCGCTCCCCTCTATATGTTGACCTGCGTCTCATAATTCACATTTTGCCTTCCAGGGTGATTCTCAATCACGTCATGTTACCCGTATCATTCTCATGGGCACTAAGCACACTCATAACAGCCGACTAAACTTAATCGTTTAAAAGGCATCAGTATTAGTGCCGTTACTTCTCTGTTCCCAGTTGGGACAACCGGAATTTGTCGTTGAAACAATGACGTTACCCATAACAATTCAAAGGCCAGGTAAATCATGCCATTAGTCATCGTTGCTATCGGTGTTGTGTTATTACTGCTCTTGATGATCCGCTTCAAAATGAACGGATTTATCGCTCTGGTTCTGGTGGCACTTGCAGTCGGTCTGATGCAGGGGATGCCGCTGGTAAAAGTTATCAGCTCGATTAAAGCCGGTGTCGGCGGCACGCTCGGCAGCCTGGCGCTGATCATGGGCTTCGGCGCCATGCTCGGTAAAATGCTGGCGGACTGCGGTGGCGCGCAGCGTATTGCCACCACGCTTATCGACAAATTTGGTAAGAAGAACATTCAGTGGGCAGTGGTGTTAACCGGCTTTACCGTTGGTTTCGCGCTGTTCTATGAAGTGGGCTTCGTGCTGATGCTGCCGCTGGTGTTCACCATTGCGGCTGCCGCGAGCATCCCGCTGCTGTATGTCGGTGTGCCAATGGCCGCGGCGCTGTCCGTGACCCACGGCTTCCTGCCGCCGCACCCGGGCCCAACCGCTATCGCCACCATCTTCCACGCCGACATGGGTAAAACCCTGCTGTTCGGTACGATTCTGGCGATCCCAACGGTGATTCTGGCAGGCCCGGTTTATGCCCGCTTCCTGAAAGGCATTGATAAGCCGATTCCGGAAGGTCTGTACAGCGCCAAAACCTTCACCGAAGAAGAGATGCCTGGCTTTGGCGTCAGCGTCTGGACCTCTCTGGTACCGGTGATCCTGATGGCGATGCGCGCCGTGGCAGAGATGGTTCTGCCAAAAGGTCATGCGTTCCTGTCCGTTGCAGAATTCCTGGGTGACCCGGTGATGGCAACGCTGATTGCCGTGCTGATCGCGATGTTCACTTTCGGTCTGAACCGCGGCCGCTCCATGGATCAGATCAACGACACGCTGACCTCTTCCATCAAAATCATTGCCATGATGCTGCTGATCATCGGCGGTGGCGGTGCGTTCAAACAGGTTCTGGTTGACAGCGGCGTGGACAAATACATCGCTGCCATGATGCATGAAACCAACGTGTCGCCGCTCCTGATGGCCTGGTCTATTGCCGCGGTTCTGCGTATTGCGCTGGGTTCTGCGACCGTTGCAGCGATCACCGCAGGCGGCATCGTTGCGCCGCTGATTGCCACCACGGGCGTGAGCCCTGAGCTGATGGTTATCGCCGTCGGTTCCGGTAGCGTGATTTTCTCTCACGTAAACGATCCGGGCTTCTGGCTGTTCAAGGAGTACTTCAACCTGACGATCGGTGAAACCATCAAGTCCTGGTCCGCGCTGGAAACCATTATTTCGGTGTGCGGTCTGGTCGGGGTGCTGCTGCTGAATATGGTGGTCTGATGCCCTAAGTCGGGTGGCGGCTACGCCTTACCCGACCTACATGAGCACCACCTGATAATAAAAAACCCGCCACTGGCGGGTTTTTTATTACTTCTTACCAGCAGCTTTTCGCCGCTTATCCAAATCCTTAATCAGCCTGTTCACCCCGTCATCGGCAAACATCGCCTCAAGCGTGGTGGACAGCTTGCGACGCCAGTTCTTGTACTGATAGCTGGTACCCGGAATGTTCACCGGCTCCGCCATATCAATCCAGTCTTCCGGCTGCAGGCCCAGCAGGGCGCTGTTGCTGTCGGCAATATAGCGCTGCAAACCGCGGTTGAGTGTCGCAGTCATCGCCATCAGCGACGCTTTATGCCCGGCGCGCTTCGGCAGACAGCCATGCTTATGCAGCGCATCCAGCAGCCCCTGTTTGGAGAGCTCGCGATCCTGATAAAGACCGCGTAACACCTCTTCGTCAGGATACAGGCCCAGCGTTTTGCCAAGGGTCAGATCGCCGCTTTCCCAATAGCCACGAAGCGTAGGAAGGTCATGCGTCGTCGCGACTGCCATTGACTGTTCAGGGTACGCTTGCGGCGCGCGGAAGGTTTTCTCATGGTCGTTTTCAAAATAGAGCACTTTATAGGAGTAGACGCCGCTGTCGCGGAGCTTGCTGACAATCTCCACCGGCACGGTACCGAGATCTTCACCGATCACCATGCACTGGTGACGCTTGCTTTCCAGGGCCAGGATCGACAGCAGATCGTCAACCGGATACTGCACGTATGCCCCGTGATCCGCCGTTTCACCGTACGGGATCCACCACAGGCGCAGCACGGACATCACGTGGTCAATACGCAGCGCCCCGCAGTTCTGCATGTTGGCGCGCAGCAGGTCGATAAACGGCTCGTAGGCGCGCGCCGCCATGACGTGCGGGTCCATCGGCGGTAAGCCCCAGTTCTGGCCGAGCGGCCCCAGGATATCCGGTGGCGCGCCGACGGAGGCCTTCAGGCAGTAGAGTTCACGGTCGCACCAGGTTTCCGCGCCGCCCTCTGCCACACCTACGGCCAGATCGCGGTACAGGCCAATCGGCATTTTATAGCCCTGGCTCACCTGCCAGCAGGCGGCAAACTGGCTGTACGCCAGCCACTGCAGCCACAGGTAGAAGTCCACTTCATCGGCATATTTTTTACAGAACGCTTTCACTTCCGGCGTATCGACGGATTGATACGCTTCAGGCCAGACCGGCCAGCCCCAGCGCATTTCGTCCTCTTTCACCTGATACGCGTGCAGCGCATCGAACGCCGCCTGCCAGTACAGGCTCTCGCCCTCCTGCGTCACGAACTGGCGGAACGCCGCCATCTGCTCGTCATCGCGCTGCGAAAAGCCTTTCCACGCCAGACGCAGCGCGGCCATTTTCAGCGCCGTGACGGTGGAATAGTCCACCCAGTCGGCTTCGCGCGCCTGCTTCAGCGCCTGCTGCGTGGTACTGAGTTTCCACCAGGCCTGCGCCTCCTGGCTGTTTTTGAAGTCATCTAAGGCGTTAACGTCGATATAAATCACGTTCAGCCAGCGACGGGAGGACGGGCTGTACGGGCTGGCACTCTCCGGGTTGGCCGGATAGAGGGCGTGGATCGGGTTGAGGCCGATAAACGCGCCGCCGCGCTCGCCCACGGATGCCAGCATGTTCTTCAGATCGCCAAAATCACCGATCCCCCAGTTGCTGTCGGAGCGCAGCGTATAGAGCTGCACGCAGGCGCCCCACAGCTTTTTCCCTTCGAGCAGCGCCTGCGGCTCGTAGCAGCGTTTTGGCGCGACGATCACCCGGCAGTGGAAACGCCGATCGTCCTGGGTGAGCGTCAGGGTGTGGTAGCCCTCCGGCAGCTTCGCCGGAAGGTTAAGGGTTTTGCCGCCGGTGGCGTGGCCTTTGTGCTGATGCCCCTCTTCGGTCGTGAGCAGCCAGCTAAACTCGCCGCGCCCTTCCACCGCGAGCGGCATCTTTTTACCTGCGGTGAATACCTTCACGTTCGGCACCGGCGCAGCCGACGCTTTCGCGTCGGTTTTGTGCATGGCATCCAGCAAACGTCTTTTGGTGTCGGCGCCAATAGACTGTGGTTTGCCGTGAGCATTAATGTAACTGAGGCTAATTCCCGCCGCCTGCGCGGCACTGTCCAGACGTTTACTCTCCATCGCGCTTCCTTAGCGTTTTGCCTGCCAGATACGGGCCTGATAATCACGGATTGAGCGGTCAGAGCTGAACATGCCGCAGCGGGCGGTGTTCAGGATGCACGCGCGGGTCCACGCTTCCTGGTCACGGTACAGCACGTCGACCTGTTTTTGCGCTTCAACGTAGGCCGTGAAGTCCGCCATCACCAGATACGGGTCACCGCCGTGTTTGTCCATGCTGTGCAGCATCTGGTCAAACGCGTGCTTGTCGCCGTCGCTGTATTTGCCGCTCTCCAGCTCCTTCAGCACCGCGTCCAGCACTTTGTCTTTCTTACGCCATTTCACCGGGTCGTAGCCTTTGGCCTTGATGGCTTTCACCTCTTCCACGGTGTGGCCGAAGATAAAGATATTCTCTTCGCCCACCTTCTCGGCGATTTCGACGTTCGCCCCGTCCAGCGTGCCGACGGTCAGCGCGCCGTTCAGCGCCAGCTTCATATTGCCGGTACCGGAGGCTTCTTTTCCTGCGGTTGAGATCTGCTCGGAGATATCCGCCGCCGGGATCAGCATTTCAGCCGCCGAGACGCAGTAATCCGGCAGGAACACCACCTTCAGCTTGTCACCCACGTTCGGATCGCTGTTGATCGCCGCCGCCACTTTATTGATGGCGAGGATAATGTTTTTCGCCAGGTAGTAGCCCGGCGCCGCCTTCGCGCCGAACAGGAACACGCGCGGCACGCGGTCAGCCTGCGGGTTCTCGCGGATCTCTTTGTACAGCGCCAGAATGTGCAGCAGGTTCAGGTGCTGACGTTTGTACTCGTGCAGGCGTTTGATCTGGATATCGAAAATCGCATTTGGGTTGATCTCAATCCCGGTGCGCGCTTTCACGAACGCCGCCAGGCGAACTTTGTTCTCCAGCTTGATCGCGCGGTACTGTTCGCGGAATTTCGCGTCGTCAGCGTATTTTTCCAGGTTGATGAGCTGGTCCAGATCGTTGGCCCACTCTTTCTTCAGGGTCTTATCCAGCAGGCCAGCCAGCAGCGGGTTGCACTGCTTGATCCAGCGACGCGGCGTAATGCCGTTGGTCACGTTGTGGAATTTGGTCGGCCACAGCTGGTGGTATTCCGGGAAGAGATCTTTGACCACCAGATCCGAGTGCAGCGCCGCCACGCCGTTCACCGCAAAGCCGCTCACTACGCACATGTTCGCCATGCGTACCTGCTTATCGTGAACCACCGCCAGCTTCGCCCAGACCGCTTTGTTGCCCGGCCAGGTTTTATCCACCAGGGTTTTAAACTGGTCGTTAATCTTGTTGATGATCTGCATGTGGCGCGGCAGCAGCGCTTTCACCAGCTTCTCATCCCAGCACTCAAGCGCTTCTGGCATCAGGGTGTGGTTGGTGTAGGCAAAGGTACGGCTGGTGATGGCCCAGGCGTCGTCCCAGCTCAGCTGATGCTCGTCAATCAGCACGCGCAGCAGTTCCGGGATGGCAATGGTCGGGTGCGTGTCGTTGAGCTGAATGACTTCGAAGTCCGGCAGCTGCGCCAGCTTGCGGCCCGCCAGGTGATGGCGACGAAGAATGTCCGCCACGGAGCAGGCGCACTGGAAGTACTGCTGCATCAGGCGCAGCTTTTTACCGGCCAGGTGGTTGTCGTTCGGGTAGAGAACTTTGGTCAGCTTCTCGGCGTCGATGCCCTGCTGCTCGGCACGCAGGAAATCGCCGTCGTTAAATTTGGTCAGGTTAAACGGATGGGCGTGCTTCGCCTGCCACAGACGCAGCGGCTGCGCCACGCCGTTACGGTAGCCAAGCACCGGCAGATCCCAGGCTTCGCCGGTAATGATGAACGCAGGTTCCCAGAGGCCTTGTTTCGTCACTTTCCCGCCAATGCCAACCTGCACGTCCAGCTGCGCGTTATGGCGGAACCACGGGTAGGTATTGCGATGCCAGTCGTCCGGCGCTTCCATCTGATGGCCGTCAGCGAAGGACTGACGGAACAGGCCGTACTGGTAGTTCAGACCGTAACCAATCGCCGACTGGCCGACGGTCGCCATGGAATCCAGGAAACAGGCCGCCAGACGACCCAGGCCACCGTTGCCCAACGCCGGGTCAATCTCTTCTTCCAGCAGATTGGTCAGGTTAATGTCGTGTTCTTTAAGAACGTCACCAACCTCCTGATACCAGCCGAGGTTCAACAGGTTGTTGCCCGTCAGACGGCCAATCAGGAACTCCATTGAAATGTAGTTTACATGGCGCTGCCCGTTTGCCGGTTTTGCCAGAGGTTGAGCATCCAGCTGCTCTGCGAGCGCACCGCTCACTGCCTGCCACCACTGGTGAGGCGTCATCTCGTTTGCAGCATGAAGGCCAAAACGCTGCCACTGACGCGTCAGGGCAGCCTGGAATTGAGCTTTGTTGAAGGTAGGCTGTGACATAGGGGATCGGCATCCTTTAGAAAGAAAACACAAGTTGGCGCTAGTGTGCCTGGCTCATTTCACCTCTTCCTCCTCCCGTAGGGGATTAGACAGGGAGGAGTAGCGGGGATGAGCAGAAAAGTGTGATCAAGGCCACTCTCAGAGCATAGTTCGAGTGTGCCCGGAAGATAAAAAAGTAACCGAGGAGAATGTCAAAGAAATGAAATGCAGTTTCGGATGAAATTAAACCCTGCCGAAATAATTACTTACCTGGAATAATATTTTTGCAACAGGATGTCATGACGATGAAAGATATTATTCTCGCTGAACTTTACCCACACTTTATTAAATTTGACGTCACTATCCCTTCCTGAAACCAGTTTCAGCGCAGCCGCAGTACAACCATACAAGCCAGCATTGACGCGGCATTAAAGCCCTTTCCAGAAAGTTCCATCATCTGCCTGAATGTTTTGTGACAGAGTGCAAATTCAGAGCCACCAAATCCAGACATAACTTGCAATAGTTCTCTTTCTGACCGACCTTATATCGTATTAATTACGAAGCGCAAAAAAAAATAAAATCTCTCGTTCCCCACAGTGAAGTGAAACCTATGTTGATTCCGTCTAAATTAAGTCGCCCGGTTCGTCTTGACCATACAGTGGTCCGCGAGCGTCTGTTGGCTAAACTTTCCGGCGCGCATAATTTCCGACTGGCGCTGGTTACGAGCCCTGCAGGTTATGGAAAAACAACGCTCATCTCGCAATGGGCCGCAGGTAAGAGCGATCTTGGCTGGTACTCCCTTGATGAGGGCGATAACCAGCAAGAACGTTTTGCCAGCTATCTGATTGCCGCCATACAGCAAGCCACCCATGGACACTGCGTCGCCAGTGAGGTGATGGTGCAAAAGCGCCAGTACGCCAGCCTGTCCTCCCTTTTCTCTCAGCTGTTTATCGAACTGGCTGAATGGCATCGCCCGCTTTACGTGGTGATTGATGATTACCATCTCATCACTAACCCGGTGATTCATGAATCGATGCGTTTCTTCCTGCGCCATCAGCCGGAAAACCTGACGTTAGTGGTGCTGTCACGCAACCTGCCGCAGTTGGGTATTGCCAACCTGCGCGTGCGCGATCAGCTTCTGGAAGTGGGTAGCCAACAGCTTGCTTTTACCCACCAGGAAGCGAAACAGTTCTTCGACTGCCGCCTGAACTCACCGATTGAGGCCGCCGAAAGCAGCCGTCTGTGTGATGACGTCGCGGGCTGGGCAACGGCGCTGCAGCTGATTGCCCTCTCTGCCCGGCAAAACAACAGTCCGGCGCACCAGTCAGCGCGCCGTCTGGCCGGCATCAACGCCAGCCACCTTTCTGATTACCTGGTGGATGAGGTGCTGGACAGCGTCGATCCCTCGACGCGTAATTTCCTGCTGAAAAGCTCGCTGCTGCGCTCCATGAACGATGCGCTGATCGTGCGGGTAACGGGCTGTGAAAACGGTCAGCTTCAGCTCGAAGAGATTGAACGTCAGGGCCTTTTCCTGACGCGCATGGACGATCCCGGCGAGTGGTTTAGCTATCATCCGCTGTTTGGTAGCTTCCTGCGCCAGCGCTGTCAGTGGGAGCTGGCGGTTGAACTGCCGGAGATCCACCGCGCCGCTGCCGAAAGCTGGATGGCACAGGGCTTCCCGAGCGAGGCCATCCACCACGCGCTCGCCGCCGGGGATGCCAGCATGCTGCGCGATATCCTCCTCAATCACGCGTGGGGCCTGTTTAACCACAGCGAGCTGACCCTGCTGGAAGAGTCCCTCAAAGCCCTGCCGTGGGAAAGCCTGCTGGAGAATCCGCGTCTGGTGCTGCTGCAGGCCTGGCTGATGCAGAGCCAGCATCGCTACAGCGAAGTGAACACCCTGCTGGCGCGCGCCGAGCAGGAGATGGAAAGCGAGATGGATACCACCCTGCACGGCGAGTTCAACGCGCTGCGCGCTCAGGTGGCCATTAACGACGGCGACCCGGACGAAGCGGAACGGCTGGCAATGGTCGCGCTGGATGAACTGCCGCTGGCCAACTTCTACAGCCGCATCGTGGCGACCTCCGTACACGGCGAAGTGCTGCACTGCAAAGGCGATCTCACGCGCTCGCTTTCACTGATGCAGCAAACCGAACAGATGGCGCGTCGTCATGATGTCTGGCACTACGCGCTGTGGAGCCTGATCCAGCAGAGCGAGATTTTATTCGCGCAGGGGTTCCTGCAGGCCGCCTGGGAAAACCAGGAGAAAGCGTTCCAGCTGATTCGCGAGCAGCATCTGGAACAGCTGCCGATGCACGAGTTCCTGCTGCGTATTCGCGCTCAATTACTGTGGGCATGGTCGCGTCTGGATGAAGCAGAAAGCTGCGCCCGCCAGGGTGTGGATGTTCTTTCCAGTTTCCAGCCTCAGCAGCAGCTGCAGTGCCTGGCGCTGCTGGTGCAGTGCTCGCTGGCGCGCGGCGATCTCGATAACGCCCGCAACCATCTTAACCGCCTGGAAAACCTGCTCGGCAACGGCCAGTATCATAGCGACTGGGTGTCAAACGCCGATAAGGTCCGGGTGATTTACTGGCAGATGACCGGCGATAAAAAATCCGCCGCCAACTGGCTGCGTCAGACGCCAAAACCGGAATTTGCCAACAACCACTTCCTGCAGAGCCAGTGGCGCAACATTGCCCGCGCGCAGATCCTGCTCGGTGAATTAGAGCCCGCTGAGATTGTGCTGGAAGAGCTGAACGAGAACGCGCGCAGCCTGCGCCTGATGAGCGACCTGAACCGCAACCTGCTGCTGCAAAATCAGCTATACTGGCAGGCGGGCCGTAAAAACGATGCCCAGCGCGTGCTGCTGGAGGCGCTACAGCTGGCTAACCGCACCGGGTTTATCAGCCACTTTGTGATTGAAGGGGAAGTGATGGCCCAGCAGCTGCGTCAGCTTATTCAGCTCAACACGCTGCCGGAGCTGGATCAGCATCGCGCCCAGCGCATTCTGCGCGAGATTAACCAGCATCATCGCCACAAGTTTGCGCATTTCGATGAGAACTTCGTTGAACGTCTGCTAAACCACCCTGAAGTGCCGGAGCTTATCCGCACCAGTCCGCTTACCCAGCGCGAATGGCAGGTTCTGGGGCTGATCTATTCAGGCTACAGCAACGAGCAGATTGCCGGCGAGCTGGCGGTGGCGGCGACCACCATCAAAACGCATATCCGCAACCTGTACCAGAAGCTGGGCGTGGCGCATCGACAGGATGCGGTGCAGCATGCGCAGCAGCTGTTGAAGATGATGGGGTACGGAGTTTAGTTTTGTGCGGTCTGATGCCCTCTCCCACAGGGAGAGGGAAAACAATTTGTAGGTCGGGTAAGCGCAGCGCCACCCGACACAACCGTTAGCACAGTTCCAGCTGCAAATTATTATCTTTAATTACCTGCATCACGCCCGCCGGCGGCATCACGTCGGTATAGACCGCATCCACCATGCTGATGCTGCCCATGTTCACCATCGCGTTACGGCCAAACTTCGAGTGATCCACCACCAGCATCACGTGGCGTGAGTTTTCAATGATCGCGCGCTTGGTGCGCACCTCGTGGTAATCAAACTCCAGCAGCGAACCGTCGCTGTCGATGCCGCTGATGCCCAGAATGCCGAAGTCGAGGCGGAACTGAGAGATAAAGTCGAGGGTCGCTTCACCGATAATCCCGCCGTCGCGGCTGCGTAGCTCGCCGCCCGCGAGGATGATGCGGAAATCGTCTTTTTGCATCAGGGTATTGGCGACGTTCAGGTTGTTGGTGACCACGCGCAGGTTCTCGTGATCCAGCAGCGCATGGGCGACCGCTTCCGGCGTGGTGCCGATATCAATAAACAGCGTCGCCCCGTTCGGGATCTGGCTGGCGACCTTGCGGGCAATGCGCTCTTTCTCCGCCGTCTGCGTCGCTTTTCGGTCGTGCCAGGAGGTGTTGACCGAGCTGGACGGCAGCGCCGCGCCGCCGTGGTGGCGAAGGATGCGGTTCTGATCGGCCAGGTCGTTCAGGTCACGACGGATGGTTTGTGGGCTGACGGCAAACTGCTCCACCAGCTCTTCGGTGCTGACGTATCCCTGTTTTTTTACCAGTTCGATAATGGCGTCATGACGTTGTGTTTGTTTCATCAATTATCCCTGAGAATTATGTTCGTTTTCGCGCATGGAGCGTGTCGGCAAAGGCCATCGCCAGCCCCACGGCCAGCCCGGCGACGTGCGCACCGTTGGCGATAGACATACCAAACAGATCAAACCATCCGGCAATTAGCCATATTAACGCAAAGGTTATCAATCCGCGTTGCAGATAGATGCCGCTTTGCGGATCGCGCTCCCCGCGAAGCCAGACGTAGCCCATCAGGGCATAGACGACACCCGACAGCCCGCCAAACCACGGGCCGCTGAACTTGTGCTGTACGTAGCCGCTCAACAGGGCGCTGATGATGGTGATAACGATCAGCTTGCCGCTGCCCAGACGCTTTTCAACGGCACCGCCGAGATACCACCACCAGAGCAGGTTAAAGAGGATATGCATCACCGAGAAGTGCATCAGCGCGTGGCTAAAGTAGCGCCAGACGTCAAATTCAAGCGACGGATCATAGGGCCACGCCAGGGCAATCATCACGCTCTGGTCGCCGACCACGTTCATGATAATAAAGACGATGATGCAGGCCGCCATCAGCAGCAGCGTAAACGGGCCCGCGCGCTCGCGAAGGGTGGCAAGGAAGGGAAAGCGGCTGTATTGCAATCCGCTGCCGGTCTGGCCGGATTGCCAGCTGGCCGCGAGATAGCGCGGGTCGCCAGGGTTCTCAAGAAAACGCGCCAGCTCCTCGTTTACCCGCCCGGCCTGGCTCTCATCGGCCAGCCAGACGTCGGTCTGCGTATGTTGCTGAATAGTCAGAATAACGCCCTGCGTCGCCATATAGTCGACAAACGCCTGGGCGACGCGCGGGTTGGTAAAAGAGGTGATCATCAACATGGGCAGCGGTCGCTTATTTCCACACAAAAGGGGACAGTATAGCGGGATCAGCGCTCAAACGCGTATTCCACTTCCGCCGGGAAATGACGATGCCAGGCATCGAAACCGCCATCGACGCTGTAAACCGCGTCGTAACCCTGCTGAAGCAGGTACTGCGCCGCGCCTTTGCTGCTGTTGCCGTGATAGCACATGACCATCACCGGCGTGTCGAAGTCGTTATCGCGCATAAACGCGCCCAGCGTGTCGTTGGTGAGATGGAACGCGCCCGGCGTATGGCCCATCGCAAAACTCTGCGGATCGCGGATGTCCACCAGCACCGCTTTTCCCTGGTGCATCTTCTGGTGGGCTTCTTCTACGTTAATACATTCAAACTGATCCATGGTGTTCTCTTTACAGTGGTCAACGACAAGATTTTACCCCGTAGTGTACGTCCTGGCGGCGGGTAAACGCCATTATGTTATCCATATCACTCTAAATTGTTTTTTTGATGTTACCAAAAGCGCGTTCCTTTGCTATTATGAGCGATATCGAACATTTCTGAGCTTTAACGAAAGTGCATGAGGGTGTTATGGAAACCAAAGATCTGATTGTGATAGGCGGTGGCATCAACGGTGCCGGTATTGCGGTCGATGCCGCAGGACGCGGTTTATCCGTACTGATGCTGGAAGCTAACGATCTCGCCTGCGCGACGTCGTCCGCCAGCTCCAAACTGATTCACGGTGGCCTGCGCTACCTGGAACACTACGAATTCCGCCTGGTCAGTGAAGCGCTGGCCGAACGTGAAGTGCTGCTGAAAATGGCCCCGCATCTGGCGATTCCGATGCGCTTCCGCCTGCCCCATCGCCCGCATCTGCGTCCGGCGTGGATGATCCGAATTGGTCTGTTTATGTACGATCATCTGGGTAAACGCACCAGCCTCCCGGGTTCGAAAGGTTTGCGTTTTGGCTCAGAATCGGTCCTTAAGCCTGAAATCGTGCGCGGATTCGAATATTCCGACTGCTGGGTAGACGATGCCCGCCTGGTGCTGGCGAACGCGCAGATGGTTGAGAAGAAAGGCGGCGAGGTGAAAACCCGCACTCGCGCGACCGCTGCCCGTCGTGAAAACGGCCTGTGGATTGTCGAGGCGGAAGATATCGATACCGGCGAGAAGTTCAGCTGGAAAGCGCGCGGCCTGGTGAACGCCACCGGCCCGTGGGTGAAGCAGTTCTTTGACGACGGCATGCATCTGCCATCCCCGTACGGCATCCGCCTGATAAAGGGCAGCCACATTGTGGTGCCGCGCGTGCATACCCAGAAGCAGGCCTACATCTTGCAGAACGAAGACAAGCGCATCGTGTTCGTCATCCCGTGGATGGACGAATTCTCGATCATCGGTACCACCGACGTGGAGTACAAAGGCGATCCGAAGAACGTCGAGATCGACGAGAGCGAAGTCAACTACCTGCTTAAAGTGTATAACGCGCACTTTAAGAAACAGCTGTCGCGCGACGACGTGGTCTGGACCTACTCCGGCGTGCGTCCGCTGTGCGATGACGAATCCGACTCACCGCAGGCCATCACCCGCGACTATACGCTCGATATTCACGACGTAGACGGTCAGGCGCCGCTGCTGTCCGTGTTTGGCGGCAAGCTCACCACCTACCGCAAGCTGGCCGAGCACGCGCTGGAAAAACTGGCGCCGTACTATAAAGGCATTGGCCCGGCATGGACCAAAGGCGCGGTTCTGCCCGGCGGTGATATCGGCGATAACCGCGATGATTACGCCGCGAAGCTGCGCCGTCGCTTCCCGTTCATCACCGAAGGGATGGCGCGCCACTATGCCCGCACCTACGGCAGCAATACCGAGCTGATCCTGGGTGATGCAAAAGAGATTGCCGATCTGGGCGAGCATTTCGGCCACGAGCTGTACGAAGCCGAGCTGCGTTATCTGGTTGAGCACGAGTGGGTGCGTCGTCTGGATGATGCTATCTGGCGCCGTACCAAAGAAGGGATGTGGCTCAACGCCGAACAGCAGTCTCGCGTGGCGCAGTGGTTGCTGCAACATGCAGCGAAACGCGAGCTGTCGCTGGCGTCTTGATGCAAAAAAACGCCCGGTGGCGCTACGCTTACCGGGCCTACGGGATCAAGTAGGCCGGGTAAGGCGAAGCCGCCACCCGGCTTTGTTTTTACAACCTCACCGGATCAATATGCCAGATCGTCTCGGCATACTCCTTGATGGTCCTGTCTGACGAGAAATAGCCCATATTGGCGATGTTGTACATCGCGGCGCTGGTCCACTTCTCAGGCTGGCGATACAGTTCGTCCACCTTATCCTGACAGTCGACGTAGCTGCGGTAATCCGCCAGCACCTGGTAGTGATCGCCAAAGTTAATCAGCGAATCCACCAGATCGCGGTAGCGGCTCGGTTCATCAGGGCTAAACACGCCGGTTGCAATCTGCGTCAGCACCTGACGCAACTCTTCATCCTCTTCGTAATACTGACGCGGCGAGTAGCCTTTCCTGCGCAGCGCCTCTACCTCTTCCGTCGTATTACCGAAGATAAAGATATTCTCTTCGCCCACGTGCTCCAGCATCTCGACGTTCGCCCCGTCCAGCGTGCCGATGGTCAGCGCGCCGTTAAGGGCAAACTTCATGTTACTGGTGCCGGATGCCTCCGTGCCCGCCGTGGAAATCTGCTCAGAGAGATCCGCCGCCGGGATGATCAGCTGCGCCAGGCTGACGCTGTAGTTCGGAATGAACACCACCTTCAGCTTGTCGCCAATATCCGGATCCTGGTTAACCACCTTCGCCACGTCGTTGATGAGATGAATTATGTGCTTCGCCATGTAGTAGGCCGACGCCGCCTTACCGGCGAAGATCTTCACGCGCGGCACCCATTCGGCCGTCGGGTCGGCCTTAATGCGGTTGTAATGGGTGATCACGTGCAGCACGTTCATCAGCTGACGCTTGTATTCGTGGATGCGTTTGATCTGAACGTCGAACAGCGCTTTCGGGTTTGCCACCACGTTCAGGTGCATCGCCAGCCAGACCGCCAGACGCTTTTTGTTCAGCAGCTTGGCTTCGCGCACGGCTTTGTTCACCGTCGGGAAATCAATATGCTGTTCCAGCTCGCTCAGCTGGCTCAAATCGGTACGCCAGGTGCGGCCGATATTCTCGTCCAGCACCTCAGAGAGCGGCTGGTTGGCCAGCGCCAGCCAGCGGCGCGGGGTGACGCCGTTGGTCACGTTGCAGAACCGCGTCGGGAAGATCTTCGCGAAGTCCGCAAACAGCGACTGCACCATCAGGTTCGAGTGGAGCTCGGACACGCCGTTGACCTTGTGGCTGATGACAACCGCCAGCCAGGCCATGCGCACGCGACGACCGTTCGACTCATCAATGATGGACGCGCGGCTCAGCAGGCCGGTATCGTTCGGATACTGCTCCTGCAGCGTCTTGAGGAAGTAGTCGTTAATCTCAAAGATAATCTGCAGATGGCGCGGCAGGATTTTGCCAAGCATGTCCACCGGCCACGTCTCCAGCGCTTCGCTCATCAGCGTGTGGTTGGTGTACGAGAACACCTGGCAGGTCACCTCAAAGGCGTCGTCCCAGCTGAACTTATGCTCGTCGATCAGCAGGCGCATCAGCTCCGGAATAGAGAGCACCGGGTGGGTGTCATTAAGGTGGATCGCGGTTTTTTCCGCCAGGTTGGCGTAGGTTTTGTGCAGCTGATGGTGGCGGCTGAGGATGTCCTGAATGGTCGCCGAAACGAGGAAATACTCCTGACGCAGGCGCAGCTCGCGGCCTGAGTAGGTCGAGTCATCCGGGTACAGCACGCGGGATACGTTCTCGGAGTGGTTTTTATCCTCCACCGCCGCGAAGTAGTCACCCTGGTTAAATTTACCGAGGTTAATTTCGCTACTGGCCTGAGCGCTCCACAGGCGCAGCGTGTTGGTGGCATCGGTGTCGTAGCCGGGGATGATCTGGTCGTAGGCCACGGCCAGGATCTCTTCCGTTTCCACCCAGCGGGATTTTTTTCCTTCCTGCTGAATACGCCCGCCAAAGCGCACCTTGTAGCGCGTGTTGTGGCGCTTGAACTCCCACGGGTTGCCGTACTCCAGCCAGTAGTCCGGGGACTCTTTCTGACGCCCGTCGACGATGTTTTGCTTGAACATGCCGTAATCGTAGCGAATACCGTAGCCGCGGCCCGGCAGCGCCAGCGTCGCCAGCGAGTCGAGGAAGCAGGCGGCAAGACGTCCCAGACCGCCGTTACCGAGGCCCGGGTCGTTCTCTTCGTCGATCAGTTCTTCTAAATCTAACCCCATCTCTTCCAGTGCGGTTTTGACGTCGTCATAAATACCGAGCGACAACAGCGCATTGGACAGCGTGCGGCCAATCAAAAATTCCATCGACAGATAGTAAACCTGACGCGTCTCCTGCGAGAGCTGGGCGCGGTTTGAGCGCAGCCAGCGTTCAACTAAGCGGTCGCGCACCGCAAACAGGGTGGCGTTCAGCCACTCGTGCTTGTTGGCAATAACCGGATCTTTCCCGATGGTGAACATCAGCTTGTAGGCGATGGAGTGCTTTAACGCCTCAACGCTGAGCGTGGGTGAAGAGTAGCTAAATGGAGCGTTCATATCAGTAACTTCGCCTCGTTACATCAAGCGTTGATAGAGATCGCGGTATGACTGCGCCGCAACGTGCCAGCTAAAGTCCATGGACATCGCCTGGCGTTGGACGTAGCGCCACAGCGATGGACGGGACCACAAGACGAAAGCACGCCGAATCGCCCGAAGCAGCGACCAGGCATTACTGTCCTCAAAGACAAACCCGCTGGCGATACCGTCCGCCAGGTTTTCCAGTGAGCTATCCGATACCGTATCCGCCAGCCCGCCCGTGCGGCGCACCAGCGGCAGGGTGCCGTATTTCAGGCCGTAAAGCTGCGTCAGGCCGCAGGGTTCGAAACGGCTCGGCACCAGGATGACGTCCGCGCCGCCCATAATGCGATGCGAAAACGCCTCGTGGTAACCAATCTGTACGCCGACCTGCCCCGGATGTTCCGCGGCGGCGGCAAGGAAACCTTCCTGCAGCACCGGGTCGCCCGCGCCGAGCAGCGCCAGCTGCCCGCCCTGCTCCAGTAAACCGGGCAGCGCCTCCAGCACCAGATCCAGCCCTTTCTGGCTGGTCAGGCGGCTTACGACGGCGAACAGCGGCACTTTGTCGTTAACCTTCAGGCCCATCGCAATCTGCAGCTGGCGTTTGTTTTCCGCTTTGTCCTCCACGGAATCACGGCCGTAGCGCGCCGCCAGCAGGAGATCGGTTTCCGGGCTCCAGATCTGTTCATCCACGCCGTTCAGAATGCCCGACAGGCGGCCTTCGCGGTGGCGCTGCTGCAGCAACCCTTCCATGCCGTAGCCAAACGCCGGCTGGGTGATCTCACGCGCGTAGGTTGGGCTCACCGCCGTGATGTGATCGGCGTAGTACAGCCCCGCCTTCAGGAACGAGATCTGCCCGTTAAACTCCAGACCGTGCATGTTAAAGAACGACCATGGCAGATCGATGTCATTCATGTGATGGGCGTAGTACATCCCCTGATAGGCCAGGTTATGCACGGTAAAGACCGATTTCGCCGGGTGGCCGCGCGCGGCGAGATACGCCGGGGCAAGCCCGGCGTGCCAGTCGTGCGCATGCACCACATCCGGACGCCAGAACGGATCCAGCCCCGTCGCCATTTCTGCTCCAACCCAGCCGAGGAGCGCAAAGCGCAGCACGTTGTCGGTATAGGCGAACAGGTTCGTATCGTGATACGGGCTACCCGGGCGATCGTATAAATGCGGCGCGTCAATCAGGTAAATCCCTACGCCATTGTAATGTCCAAACAGCAGGGTAATGCGTCCGGCAAACGTTTCACGGCGGGTCACCACTTTTGCATCGGGTATACCGCGCCGGATATCCGGAAAGGCGGGCAGCAGGACTCGGGTATCCACGCCTCCGGCGATTTGCGCCGCCGGTAATGCGCCAAGCACATCTGCCAGACCGCCCGTTTTTAATAACGGGAACATCTCAGAACATACGTGTAAAACCTGCATCATCGCTCCTGTTTGATTTGCAGCTTCCGCAACATTTCCCGTGTGACTAACACGATCCCCTCTTCCGAACGGTAGAAACGACGCGCGTCTTCTTCCGCATTCTCCCCAATGACCATCCCTTCAGGGATGACGCAGGCACGGTCGATCACGCAGCGACGCAGACGACACGAGCGCCCTACCCAGACATCCGGCAATAAGACTGCCGAATCGATATTACAGAATGAATTTATCCGCACGCGCGGGAACAGCACCGACTGCACCACGACCGAACCGGAGATGATGCACCCGCCGGACACCAGCGAGTTCAGCGTCATACCGTGGCTACCGGAGCGGTCCTGCACGAATTTGGCTGGCGGCAGCGACTCCATATGGGTACGAATCGGCCAGTTCTGGTCGTACATATCCAGTTCAGGCGTGACCGATGCCAGATCGAGGTTCGCTTTCCAGTACGCTTCCAGCGTGCCCACATCGCGCCAGTAAGGTTCCGCATTCGGGTCGGACTGCACGCAGGACAGCGGGAAAGGATGTGCATACGCCATGCCAGCTTTGGTGATTTTCGGAATGATGTCTTTACCGAAGTCGTGGCTTGAGTTTTCGTCTTTGTCGTCTTCTTCCAGCAGCTCATAAAGATAATCTGCGTCAAAGACATAGATCCCCATGCTGGCGAGCGATTTGGTGTCATCGCCCGGCATGGTTGGCGGGTTCGCCGGTTTTTCAACGAAGTCGATAATTTTGTCATCGGCATCCACGTGCATGACGCCAAACGCCGTCGCTTCAGCAACGGGCACAGGCAGACACGCCACGGTGCAGCGCGCCCCTTTTTCGACGTGGTCGATAAGCATGTGGGAGTAATCTTGCTTGTAAATGTGGTCCCCGGCGAGGATCACAATGTATTCCGCGTTATAGCGACGAATGATGTCGAGGTTCTGGGTGACCGCATCCGCTGTCCCGCGATACCAGTTCTCGCCGTGAACGCGCTGCTGCGCAGGAAGGAGATCGACAAATTCGTTCATCTCTTCGCTAAAGAATGACCAGCCGCGCTGAATATGCTGCACCAGGGTGTGCGACTGATACTGCGTGATGACGCCAATGCGGCGAATGCCCGAGTTCAGGCAGTTGGAGAGCGCAAAGTCGATAATACGGAACTTACCACCAAAGTGAACGGCCGGCTTGGCGCGCTTGATGGTCAAATCTTTCAGACGGGTACCACGCCCGCCCGCAAGTATCAGGGCAACCGTTTTTAATGGTAGCTGGCGTGCCAACATTAAGGGATCGTTCTTCTCTAATCTAACCATGACTAACTCCTTTTTTATCATCTTTGGAATACGCACACTCCGTGCGCAGGCCCGTGCCAGACAGCCATTACTACCGGATTATCCGCTCCGGCAAAGGGGGGAACGGCTCGCCACTCCCCGTCAGGTAAAACAATCTCTGCGACGTCATCCGTCGCGTTCAGCGTGACCAGCCATCTATCCGACAGCAGGATTTGCAGGCGTGGTACGCCGTGTTGCCACTCTTGCGCGCTTAACGGTTGCGCGTCTTTATTCAGCCAGCGAACGTTGCCGTCACCCTCTTCCCACCAGCTGTTGGCGGTCAGCGCGGGGATCTGCTGGCGAAGATGGATCAGCGCAGCGGTAAAATGAATCAGGCCGCTGTTGGCTTCACCCCAGTCGAGCCAGGTTAAGGTGTTGTCCTGGCAATAGGCGTTGTTGTTACCGTGCTGGCTGTGACCATGCTCGTCGCCTGCCAGCAGCATCGGCGTGCCCTGCGACAGTAAAAGCGTTGTCAGCAGCGCATGAACGCTGGCGCGTCGCCGCTCTATCACATCCAGACTTCCGCCTAACCCTTCTATACCATGATTAAAGCTATGGTTATTGTTAGTGCCATCGCGATTCTCTTCGCCGTTCGCCTCATTGTGTTTCTGATTGAAACAAACGCAGTCCCTGAGCGTAAAACCGTCGTGCGCCGTCAACAGATTAACGGTGGCCGACGGGCGTTTGCCGTCGCGCTTAAAGAGATCGCTCGACGCGGCAAAGCGCCCGGCAAATTCCCCCAGCGACAGGTTCCGCTCCAGCCAGAAGCGGCGTACGGCGTCGCGGTAGTGGTCGTTCCACTCGGCAAACAGCGGCGGGAAATTCCCGACCTGATAACCGCCTTCACCAATGTCCCACGGCTCGGCAATCAGCTTCACCTGCGAGAGCACCGGACAGTTTTTTATCGCCTCAAACAATGGCGCCTGCTGGCTGAACGCCGGCGTGCGTCCCATGACGGGCGCCAGGTCGAAACGAAAACCGTCGACGTGGAACGTCTCCACCCAGTATTTCAGGCATTCATACGCAAAATGCGTGACCGCCGGATGGCTGAGATTGAGCGTGTTACCGCAGCCGGTCCAGTTCTCATAATCGCCATCGTGCCTGATCCAATAATAGCTACGGTTATCAATTCCGCGCATGGAGAGCGTCGGGCCGTCGAGATCGCTTTCTGCGCTGTGGTTCAGCACCACGTCCAGAATGACCTCAATGCCCGCCGCGTGGAGCGCCTTCACCGCATCGCGGAACTCGTCCCGCGCCTTTTCCGGATGGACGGCATAGCGCGGCTCGAGCGCGAACATCGCCAGCGGGTTATAGCCCCAGTAGTTGCTCAGCCCCAGCCGCTGCAGACGCGGCTCGCTGGCAAAAAGGGCGACGGGGAGCAGTTCCAGAGCGGTGATGCCGAGGTGTTTCAGGTAGGCAATCATGGTGGGATGCCCGAGCGCCTTGTAGGTGCCGCGCATCTCTTTGGGGATCGACGGATGCAGGTACGTCAGCCCTTTGACGTGGGCTTCATAAATGACGGTCTTGCCCCACGGCGTCTGCGGCGGGGCATCGTCTTCCCAGTCATAAAGATCGTTCACCACCACGCTTTTTGGCGCGACGGGCGCGCTGTCGCGGTGGTCGGGCTCGCCGTAGCCCACGTGGAAGAGCGGGTCATCTTTAAATTCGCCGTCCACGCGGTGCGCGCACGGGTCAATCAGCAGCTTCGCCGGGTTAAACCAGTGCCCCTGCGCGGGATCCCACGGACCGTGAACGCGAAAGCCGTAGTGCATACCGGGCCGTCCTCCGGCCAGGTAGCCGTGCCAGGTATCCCCCGTGCGCGCGGGTAAATCGTAACGGTGCTCGTTACCTTCCCCGTCAAACACGCACAGTTCAACCCGCTCGGCGTGAGCGGAAAAGAGGGTGAAGTTCACCCCTTTTCCGACAAAATGCGCCCCGAGCGGTTCGGGTTTACCTGCCGTAAGCTGCGTCATTCGCCCTCCCGCATCAGCCAGATGGTGCCAAGCGGCGGCAGCGTCAGGCTCAGGGAGTTGGGTCGCCCGTGGCTTTCAATGGCGTCGCTCTGTACCAGCCCACCGTTACCGGCGTTGCTGCCGTGGTAGTGCATCGAGTCGGTATTCAGAATTTCGCGCCATTTGCCCGGCTGGTTAATGCCGAAGCGGTAATGTTCGCGCGGCACCGGCGTAAAGTTGCTGGCGACGATGATCTCGTTACCCGCTTTGTCACGACGCACAAAGACAAACACCGAGCGCTCGTGGTCGTCCACCACCAGCCATTCAAAGCCGTACGGATCGAAGTCGAGCTCGTGCAGCGCTTTGTGGTGGCGATAGGTCAGGTTCAGATCGCGCACCAGACGCTGCACGCCGTGGTGCCAGTTGTCGCCGCCTTCCAGCAGATGCCAGTCGAGGCTGGCGTCGTGGTTCCACTCGCGACCCTGGGCGAACTCATTGCCCATGAACAGCAGTTTCTTGCCCGGGAAGGCAAACATCCAGCCGTAATAGGCGCGCAGGTTGGCAAACTTCTGCCACGCGTCGCCCGGCATGCGGTCGAGAATCGATTTTTTACCGTGTACCACTTCATCGTGCGACAGCGGCAACATGAAGTTTTCGGTGTAGTTGTAGAGCATCCCGAACGTCAGCTTATCGTGATGATACTTACGGTGAACCGGATCCAGCTTCATGTAGTCGAGCGTGTCGTGCATCCAGCCCAGGTTCCACTTATACCAGAACCCCAGGCCGCCTGATGACGGCGGACGGGAGACGCCCGCAAAGTCGGTTGACTCTTCCGCCATGGTCACGGCACCGTCCACCTGCTCGCCGATAATGCGGTTGGTATTACGCAGGAATTCAATGGCTTCCAGGTTTTCGCGGCCGCCAAACTCGTTCGGGATCCACTCCCCCTCTTTGCGGCTGTAGTCGCGGTAGATCATCGACGCCACCGCATCCACGCGCAGGGCATCGATGCCAAACCGCTCGATCCAGTACAGGGCATTCCCGACCAGGTAGTTTGAGACCTCACGGCGACCGTAGTTGTAGATCAGCGTGTTCCAGTCCTGGTGATAGCCTTCGCGCGGATCGCTATGCTCGTACAGCTTCGTACCGTCAAACTCTGCCAGCGCAAAATCATCCGCCGGGAAATGACCCGGCACCCAGTCGAGGATCACGTTCAGCCCGGCGGCGTGCGCGGCATCAATGAAATAGCGGAAGTCGTCGCGGGTGCCGAAGCGGCGGGTCGGCGCATACAGCCCGGTGGGCTGATAGCCCCAGCTGCCGTCGAACGGGTGCTCGTTGACCGGCAGCAGCTCCAGGTGGGTAAAGCCCATCCATTTGGCGTACGGGACCAGTTGGTCGGCAAGCTCCCGGTAGCTGAGCCAGAAGTTGTTATCGGTGTGGCGACGCCATGAGCCGAGATGGACTTCATAAACGGAGATCGGCGCATCAAAGCGGTTAGCCTGTTTACGCTCCTCCGTCTGGACGACCTTCTCCGGCAGGCCGCAAATCAGCGATGCGGTATCCGGACGCATCTGCGCTTCGAAGGCATACGGGTCGGCTTTAATGCGCAGCTTGCCGTGGGCGTCGATCATCTCGAACTTATAAAGCTGCCCGTGGTGCGCCCCGGGGATAAACAGCTCCCAGATGCCGGTTTCCCGACGAAGGCGCATCGGGTGACGGCGGCCGTCCCAGTAGTTGAACTGGCCGACCACGGAGACGCGCTGGGCATTGGGCGCCCACACGGAGAACCGCGTGCCGGTGATGCCGTCCATGGTATCGGCATGGGCGCCCAGCGTTTCATAAGGACGCAGATGCGTCCCCTCGGAGAGCAGCCAGGCATCCATCTCTTTAAGCAGAGGGCCGAAGCTGTAGGGATCGTCAATCAGGTTCTGCTGGCCGTGCCAGAGAACGGCGAGCTGATAGCGAAAAGGGTTTTTACGACGGGGCATCACGCCCGAGAAGAAGCCACGGGAATCGAGGCATTCAAGGTTACCGACTTTGCGGCCGGTTTTGGGTTCAATCACCCAGACTTCTGTGGCATCCGGCAACAGGGCACGAACTTCCAGACCTGCCTCAGTACGGTGCATCCCAAGCACAGAAAAGGGGTCAGCGAAATGACCCGCAATAAGCGCATTAATCACGTCTCTATCCACACGATCGGACATGGTATTCATCCTGTTTTTATGTCGTCCTTTTTAAGCGCTCCGGGACGACTTTTAATGTGACCTGAACGGGACAGCACAAAAATGTGCATCCATTCTGCTCCGTTCGAACCTCAGGTAAGAAATGACTCTTCCTTAAAGCATAGCCAACGCTCTAAATGACTCCTGATAAAAAATAAGACATACGCGTGTTACTCCATGTAGTACGCAAAAAAAAGGGGTGAAAATCACCCCCGGTATTTAACAAATTATTACGCCAGCTGGCGCAGCATGCGGCGCAGCGGCTCAGCGGCGCCCCACAGGAGCTGGTCACCAACGGTGAACGCGGAGAGATACTCCGGCCCCATGTTCAGCTTACGCAGACGGCCAACCGGCGTGGTCAGCGTGCCGGTCACCGCTGCCGGGGTCAGCTCACGCATGGTGATATCGCGATCGTTTGGCACCACTTTCGCCCACGGGTTGTGCGCGGCCAGCAGCTCTTCCACGGTCGGAATAGACACATCTTTTTTCAGTTTAATAGTGAAAGCCTGGCTGTGGCAGCGCAGCGCGCCGATACGCACGCACAGACCGTCAACCGGAATGGTGTTCGCGGTATTGAGGATTTTGTTGGTCTCGGCCTGGCCCTTCCACTCTTCGCGGGTCTGGCCGTTATCCAGCTGTTTGTCGATCCACGGGATCAGGCCACCGGCCAGCGGTACGCCAAAGTTATCCACCGGCAGCTCGCCGCTGCGGGTCAGCTCGGTCACTTTACGCTCGATATCCAGAATAGCGGATGCCGGATTTGCCAGCTCGGTCGCAACGCTCTGGTGCAGCTGGCCCATCTGTGTCAGCAGCTCGCGCATGTGACGCGCGCCGCCGCCGGACGCCGCCTGGTAGGTCGCCACGGAGACCCACTCCACCAGATCCTGCGCGAACAGGCCGCCGAGGGACATCAGCATCAGGCTGACGGTGCAGTTACCGCCAACAAAGGTTTTTACGCCGTTGTTCAGGCCATCGGCGATCACGCCCTGGTTAACCGGGTCGAGAATGATGATGGCATCGTCTTTCATGCGCAGCGACGAGGCCGCGTCAATCCAGTAGCCCTGCCAGCCGCTTTCACGCAGCTTTGGATAGATTTCGTTGGTATAATCGCCGCCCTGGCAGGTCACAATAATGTCGAGTGCCTTCAGCGCTTCCAGATCGTAAGCATCCTGCAACGTGCCTGTGGTACCACCAAAGGACGGAGCAGCCTGGCCGAGCTGAGAAGTGGAGAAGAAGACCGGGCGGATAGCGTCGAAATCGCGCTCTTCAACCATGCGTTGCATGAGTACAGAGCCGACCATACCGCGCCAGCCGATAAAACCAACGTTTTTCATAGCATTTTTTTCCTGCTGAGGGTGTGTGCTGATTGTGCAAGCCAGTATTGAACTGGGATATGCTTCACATTACAAAATGCTGCCAAAGTCGCAAGCGAAATTAATCGATGATTGCCCGGCAATCAGAAATACAGCTAATTATCATAATAACCTTAGAGAGTTTCAGGGATAATTTACATGAGTGAAATCATTTCCGCCGCGGTTTTATTGATCCTGATAATGGATCCCCTGGGTAACCTGCCGATCTTCATGTCGGTGTTGAAGCACACCGAGCCGAAGCGCCGCCGGGCGATCATGATCCGCGAGCTGCTCATCGCCCTGCTGGTGATGTTTATCTTCCTGTTTGCGGGTGAAAAAATCCTCGCCTTCCTGAACCTGCGCGCTGAAACCGTGTCGATTTCCGGTGGGATTATTCTGTTCCTGATTGCGATTAAGATGATTTTCCCGAGCGCGGAAGGCAGCAGCAGCGGCCTGCCTGCGGGTGAAGAGCCGTTTATTGTGCCGCTGGCGATCCCGCTCGTCGCGGGGCCAACCATTCTGGCGACGCTGATGCTGCTGTCGCACCAGTATCCGAATCAGATGAGCCATCTGGTCATTGCCCTGCTGATTGCCTGGGGCGGGACGTTTATCATCCTGCTGCAGTCGTCCCTGTTCCTGCGCCTGCTGGGCGAAAAAGGGGTAAACGCGCTGGAACGCCTCATGGGGCTGATTCTGGTCATGATGGCAACGCAGATGTTCCTGGACGGGATCCGGGCGTGGATGAAAGGATGACGTTCTCCCTCTCCCTGTGGGAGAGGGCATCAGGCCGCAGAGGCCGTATTCTTGCCGGGTGGCGGCTTCGCCTTACCCGGCCTACAACGGCTCTAGTCCCGTAGGTCGGGTAAGCGTTAGCGCCACCCGACTTTTTTCACAGTGGCAAGATGCCTTCATTTGTACGCAACCAGCGCGGTGCTTTCAACATACCGCTATACAGCCCAACTAAGCCTTGCAACAAATCTCCAGCCACTCTTTCATCACTCTCTGAAAGTGAACGAGCCAACAGCAACTGCGTTAATAGCGGGCAATAGCTTCCCAACTGATCAACTTCTGGTTCGAAGGCAGGGACGTCCAGAGGCAGGTCATCTACCGTTAAACTCGCTTTTAAATATTCAGGAACAGGTTCAAGCATGGGTGCGGCCTGATACCCTCAACCTCCCCCCAAATAAGTGAGGGCTACCCCTTACGAATCAAATACCGGTACGGCAGCGTTTCCGTCTGCTGCGCCACCAGCTCATGCTCCATAAAGGTACAAAAACCGGGAATGTCGCGCGTGGTGGCAGGGTCGTCGGCAACGATCAGCAGCGTTTCACCGGTCTGCATGTTGCGCACGGTTTTACGTACCATCATTACCGGTTCCGGGCAGCGAAGGCCCTGGGCATCAAGAGTGTGGTCTGGGCTGGAAAACAGGTCGGTCATGATCTTCTCGGTCAGGTAAAAACGGCTGTAGTTTACGCCCCGTTGCGGTCAATGCAAACCAGGTTAACGATTGCGTAAAAACTAACCATTGCAATGTCCCGCCAAAGCAGTATCATGCTGCGGTTTTTATTGGGTTCCCTCACCCCAACGTATAAAAAGGTCACAATATGACGCAGTTTTCTCAATCACAGCGCGTAAAAGCGTTGTTCTGGCTTTCGCTTTTCCATTTGCTGGTGATCACCTCCAGCAACTATCTGGTGCAGCTCCCTATCTCCATCTTTGGTTTTCATACCACCTGGGGCGCGTTCAGCTTTCCGTTTATTTTCCTCGCCACCGATCTGACCGTGCGTATTTTTGGCGCACCGCTGGCTCGCCGCATTATTTTTGCGGTCATGCTCCCGGCGCTGTTCATCTCGTACGGGGTTTCGTCCCTGTTTTATATGGGAAGCTGGCAGGGTTTTGAGGCGTTAACCCACTTCAACCTGTTTGTCGCCCGTATCGCCGCAGCAAGCTTTATGGCCTACGCGCTGGGGCAGATTCTGGACGTGCACGTGTTTAATCGCCTGCGTCAGAATCATCGCTGGTGGATGGCACCCACCGCCTCCACGCTGTTCGGTAACGTGAGCGATACGCTGGCCTTCTTCTTCATCGCCTTCTGGCGTAGCCCGGATGCGTTCATGGCCGAACACTGGATGGAAATCGCGCTGGTGGACTACTGCTTCAAGGTGCTCATCAGCATTGTGTTCTTCCTGCCCATGTACGGCGTGCTGCTGAATATGCTGCTGAAAAGGCTGGCAGATAAATCTGAAATCACGGCATTGCAGGCTGGTTAAGGGTTCGCTTTATCAGTTGTGATAAGATGAGCGAATGAGCCGTTATGGCCGTTTATCGAAAGGAAGAAGTCAATGCGCAATCTGGTTAAATATGTCGGGATTGGCCTGCTGGTTGTGGGTCTTGCAGCCTGTGATAACAGCGACACGAAAACGCCTGCTCAGGGCGCATCCGCAGAAAGCAATGCGACCGGCCAGCCGGTGAATCTGATGGATGGCAAACTCAGCTTCTCTCTGCCAGCCGATATGACTGACCAGAGCGGCAAGCTGGGCACTCAGGCGAATAACATGCACGTTTACTCCGACGCAACCGGGCAGAAAGCGGTCATTGTGATTGTGGGCGACGACACCAGCGAAGATCTGGCCGTCCTGTCCAAACGTCTGGAAGATCAGCAGCGCGGCCGCGACCCGCAGCTGCAGGTCGTGACCAATAAATCCATCGAGCTGAAAGGCCATAAGCTGCAGCAGCTGGACAGCATCATCTCCGCGAAAGGCCAGACCGCTTACTCCTCTGTCGTGCTGGGCAAGGTCGATAACAAACTCCTGACCCTGCAGATCACCCTGCCAGCGGAAGATCAGCAGAAAGCGCAGACGGCTGCTGAAAACATCATTAACACCATCGTAATCCAGTAACGTTTCACGATGATGACGTGGCCTCCGGTGCCTGCACCGGGGGCCATTTTTTTAACCGCCACGTCAGCAGCAATGCCATCATGACCAGACCCGCCGCGGCAAGATAGATCACCGGCACGCCCGCCCGGGCCATTACCAGCCCTGCCAGCGGCCCGGTAATGCCCAACGACATATCCATAAATACCGTATAGGTCGCCAGCGCCGCCCCCTGGTTCTGCTGCGGTACCGCTTTTACCGCGACCACGCCCAGCGCCGGGAAGACCAGTGAAAAACCGGCTCCCGCGAGAAATACGCCCATTTTCGCCATCCAGGGCGCGCTGGCTACGCCGGTCAACAGCAGCCCGACAATCTCTACCACAAAGCAGATCGTCGCCACGTTCAGCCCGCCCAGACGGTTGATGCCGTTAGGGAAAAGCAGGCGCGCGCCAACAAACGCACAGCTGAACAGGGTTAACGCAAAGGCCGCGCCGTCCCAGCCTTTGGCGTCATAGAACAGGGTAATGAAGGTGGCGATGACCCCGAAGCCGGTGGTCGCCAGCGCCAGCGCCATCCCGTATGGCCAGACCCGCCCGAGCACCGCCCGGAACGGCAGCGGCTTGCCCTTGCTGGCCTTCACTGTCGGGCGCGGCAGCGCAAACAGTATCGCCACAAGCGCGACCGCCATAATGGTGAGCGACAGTCCATACAGCCCGCCAAACGCATAGCAGGCGACGCCAAGCGGCGCGCCGAGCGCCATCGCGCCGTAGGTGACAATCCCGTTCCAGGAGATCACCCGACCAATGTGTGGCGTCCCGACAACCCCCACGCCCCAGAGCGTCGAGCCGGTTCCCGCCAGGCTTTGCCCAATGCCGAGGATGACGCGGCCCAGGCAGAGCAGCGCCAGGCTGACCAGCGGCCAGTGGCTGGCTGAGGCAGCCAGCAGGTAGCCCAGGCCACTGAGGAAGCAGCCGCACAATCCCACCACCACGATGCTTTTTGGACCGAACGTGTCCGCGTAGCGCCCGGCATGCGGGCGGCTCAGGAGCGTGGCGAAATACTGCAGGCTAATCACCAGCCCCGCCCAGAAGGCACTGAAGCCCATGACGTCATGGACATAGCCCGGCAGAACCGCCAGCGGCAGGCCGATGGTGAGATAGCTGGCAAAGTTAAAAATCACAACGGAAACGATGCGCAGATTGAGGCGCAGTCCGCTCAGTGCCGGTTCAGCGGCAGGTTCGGGCATGGGGTTCTACCTGGATTTTTTACAACAGTGTTTCACTATTACCACGCCCCAATAAGAAAATCAGCAGCGACTTTCAGATTAACGGTGCCAGACGAAGCGAGGCCCGGGCACTACACTTACCGGGTCATCACATTAAGGAACGCGCATGATCGCTAACCCGTCCGACAAAGCAGGACTCCACATCTTATTAAAACTCGCCTGTCTGGTGGTTATCCTTGCGGGTATCCATGCGGCCGCCGACATCATAGTTCAGCTCCTGCTGGCGCTCTTTTTTGCTATTGTGCTTAATCCTCTGGTCACCTGGTTTCTTCGCCGGGGCGTCAGCCGTCCGGTCGCCATCACCATCGTCGTCATCGTGATGCTGATTGCCCTGACGGCGCTCTTCGGCGTGCTGGCGGCCTCGCTGAGTGAATTCTCCACCATGCTGCCGCAGTACAACAAAGAGCTGACGCGGAAGATCGTCGCACTCCAGGAGATGGTGCCTTTCCTTAATCTGCATATCTCACCCGAACGGATGCTGCGCAGGATGGATTCCGAGAAGGTCATGACCTACGCCACCACCTTGATGACGGGGCTTTCCGGCGCGATGGCCAGCATTCTGCTGCTGGTCATGACGGTGGTGTTTATGCTGTTTGAAGTCCGCCACGTCCCCTATAAGCTGCGCTTTGCACTGAATAACCCACAAATTCACATTGCTGGCTTACACCGGGCGCTGAAGGGCGTCTCTAAATATCTGGCGCTGAAAACGCTGCTGAGCGTCTGGACCGGGATCATCGTCTGGCTGGGGCTGATGCTGATGAACGTGCAGTTCGCGCTGATGTGGGGCGTGCTGGCGTTTCTGCTGAACTACGTGCCCAACATTGGCGCGGTGCTTTCCGCCGTGCCGCCGATGATTCAGGCGTTTCTGTTTAACGGTTTCTACGAATGTATGCTGGTCGGCGCGTTATTCCTCGTCGTGCACATGGTGCTGGGCAATATTCTCGAACCACGCATGATGGGGCACCGGCTCGGCATGTCGACGCTGGTCGTCTTTTTATCCTTACTGGTTTGGGGATGGCTGCTGGGCCCGGTCGGTATGCTGCTCTCGGTCCCCCTGACCAGCGTGTGTAAGATCTGGATGGAGACCACCAAAGGCGGCAGCAAGCTGGCCATTTTGCTCGGGCCGGGAAGGCCGAAAAGCCGGTTGCCTGGGTAGCTGACCTACCTGTATAGGTAGGTTTAAACCGTCAATAATCCGCCTTAAATTACCGCGTTCATAATCTGTCGCGGTATTTTTATTTGCGTTAAGGAAATATTAATTCTGTTTTTGTTTACGTCGGTCGCATTACGTTGAAACGCAAATCATGATTTAACGCAAATTAAAAAAAATGAAATTGTTAATTATTTTCCATGTTATTATGCCCGCCTTCGCGTCAACGTAATGCAAACCTTAATATTGATTAAAAAAACATCTGGCACATAAGAAACGCCGGATGAATATTATTTGTAAAAACCACTACCTTTAATTGTTATTATTGATATGGAGTTGTTGATGAAAAAGATCGTTAAATGGTGTGCTGCCGCCGTATTCGTTGGCGCACTGGCAGGCTGTGCGCGTACTGCCCCAATCGCTCAGGTTCACTCTACTGTGAGCGCGGGTCATACCGCCGACCAGGTAAAAACAGCGATTTTGAAAGCAGGACAAAAACGTGACTGGATCATGACGGAAGCCGGTCCGGGCGTTATCAAAGGTCGTCTGCAGGCGCGCGACCACTCGGTCGACGTTCGTATTCCTTATTCCGCAACAAGCTATTCCATTAACTACGAAAGCAGTATGAACCTGAAAGCGGCTGACGGTAAAATTCACAAAAATTATAACCGTTGGGTGAATAACCTCGACCACGATATTCAGCTGAACCTCTCCGCGGGCGCCGCACTGTAATATTTTTCTAAAGTCGGGCCGCATTTGGCCCGATAACCCTTATTTCTTGCCCTGAAAGGTTACGCAGCAATGTACGAAAAGGATACGCTCAGCGCACTGGATGCCATTACCGAAGCGCAACGCATCGCTTTTGCTCCGATGTTATTTCAGACCGCGCTTTGTCTGCGTAACTCAGGCATTCTCGCCTGGCTCGATAAACAAGGTAAAGAGGGTGCCAGCCTCGAGGAAATAACCGAACACAGCACGCTCGGCAGCTATGGCGTCAGCGTACTGCTGGATATGGGATTAAGCGGGCGGATCGTTACCCAACAGCATGGACGTTATTTTCTGGCGAAAGTGGGCCACTTTTTACTGCACGATGAAATGACCCGCGTAAATATGGATTTCACTCAGGACGTTTGTTACAAAGGGCTATTTCACCTGGCGGACGCCCTGAAGGAAGAAAAACCTGCGGGATTAGCGGTGTTTGGCAACTGGCCAACCATCTATCCGGCATTATCCCAATTACCGGCACAGGCGAAAGAGAGCTGGTTCGCCTTTGATCATTACTATTCCGACGCCGCGTTTGACGCCGCTTTGCCATATATATTCGCAAGCTCGCCGACAAAATTGTACGATGTGGGCGGAAATACGGGTAAATGGGCGTTACGCTGCTGCCGCTATGACGAAAATGTTGCCGTGACGATCCTCGACCTGCCGCAGCAGATAGCGCTGGCGCAGGAAAACATCGCAAAAGCAGGTTTTTCTCATCGTATTGGATTCCATGCTGTCGATATGCTTAGCCCAGCAGCCTTGCCGGGTGAGGCCGACGTCTGGTGGATGAGCCAGTTTCTGGATTGTTTCTCTCCGGATCAGATTGTCGCCATGCTGACGCGCGTCGCACAGGTCATGAAGCCAGGCGCACGTTTGTGCATCATGGAGCTTTTCTGGGATGCCCAGAAGTTTGAAGCGGCCTCTTTCAGCCTGAATGCCACCTCGCTCTATTTCACCTGTATGGCGAATGGCAATAGCCGGTTTTACAGCGTAGAGGCGTTTTATCGTTACCTGGAGAGCGCAGGTTTCAGCGTTGAACAGCGTCTGGATAACCTTGGGGTCGGTCATACCCTGCTGATATGCACCAAACGTGAACAATAGAGCAGCTTAGCTGCCCGGGTGGCCAGGTCTGCCCTTTGAATACGGTTTTTTTTCGCGGACGCGCGTAGATGAAATTTTCACTGAACATTATCGACTGGCAGGCGAGAGCCCCAGGACTCAGCGATGCCACAGAGTGGCAGGCGTGGTCACGCCTGCAGCTGCCCGTCGATCCAGCGGCCCCGCTTCCCCGGCTGACCGCTTTACCCATGATGACCGCGCGCCGCCTCAATTCAGGCAGTAAGCTGGCGGTGGACATTGGTCTCGCTATGCTGCAACACCACGCCATTGATGCCGTCGTCTATTCCAGCCGCCACGGCGAGCTGGAGCGCAACTACCGTATTCTGCATGCTCTGGCGACGGGGCAATCCGTATCGCCTACCGACTTCGCCATGTCCGTGCACAACTCGGCGGTGGGCAATCTCACGATTACCGCACGCCAGGCAATCGTCTCGTCATCCATTTCTGCCGGGCTGGACACCTTCCAGCAGGCATTATGTGAAGTCCTGAGCCTGCTGCAGGCGGGCTACTCCCGCGTCTTGCTGGTCGATTTTGACGGCGCACTGCCGGAATTTTACCACCCGGCGTTACCGCACCAGATGCCCACCTGGCCCTACGCGCTGGCGCTGGTGATTGAATCCGGCAAGGAATTGCAGTGTGAAACCCGCAGCGGCAGCACGGGGGGTGAACCCGCCCTTCCGCAAAGCCTGGTGTTCCTGCAACGCTATCTCAGCGAGGCACGCCAGTTTGTGGTACCCGGCGAACGTTTGCTGTGGCAATGGACGCGCGCATGAACCGCCTGACTGCCCGAATTAACTGGTTATGGCGTCTGGTGATGACCGGATTCTGCTTCGTGCTGTTTGGCGTGGGCGGGCTGCTGCTGTCACTGGTATGGTTCAACCTGCTGCTGATCGTCCAGCGCGACCGCACCAACCGCCGTCGCCTTGCGCGGCGCAGCATTGCGGCCAGCTTCCGCTTCTTCCTGACCGTTGCCCGTGGCCTCGGGGTACTGGACTATCGCATTCACAATCTTGACGCCCTGCGCAACGATCGGGGTTGTCTGGTGGTGGCTAACCACCCCACGTTAATTGACTACGTGATTCTGGCATCGGTGATGCCAGAAACCGACTGTCTGGTGAAAAGCGCGCTGCTGCGCAATCCGTTTGTCAGCGGCGTCATCCGCGCGGCGGATTACCTGATTAACAGCGAAGCCGAGCCTCTGCTGGCTGCAAGCCAGCAGCGTCTGGCTCAGGGCGACACGCTGTTAATCTTCCCGGAAGGCACACGTACCCGGTCTGGCGAAGCTATTTCCCTCCAGCGCGGCGCAGCAAATATCGCCGTGCGCTGTAACAGCGATCTGCGGGTGGTGCTGATCCACTGTAGCGAACATCTGCTGGATAAAAAAAGTCGCTGGTATGATGTGCCGCCAGAAAAACCTGTCTTCACCGTGGATGTCCGCGACCGCGTGAACATCGACGAATTTTACGATGCAAATGAACAAGAACCGGCGCTGGCGGCAAGGCAGTTAAACCGGCATCTACAGCATCGATTAACATCAGGCCTTCAATCTTTGTCAGGAATTAATGATGCAAGCGCTTTATCTTGAAATTAAGAATCTCATTATCACCACGCTGAATCTGGACGAGCTTACCGCAGAGGATATTGATACCGATGCCGCGCTGTTTGGCGATGGGCTGGGTCTCGACTCTATCGACGCGCTGGAACTGGGTCTGGCTGTGAAAAACCAGTATGGCGTGGTGCTTTCCGCTGAAAGCGAAGAGATGCGCCAGCACTTCTTTTCCGTCGCCACGCTGGCGTCCTTTATCAACGCTCAACGCGCCTGAGATGTGATCACGATGACCGAACAAGAAACCATTTATCAGGAAGTCTGTGGCCTTCTGACCCGACTGTTTGAAATCGACCCGCAGGATATTACCCCTGAAGCCCGTCTTTACGAAGACCTGGAGCTGGACAGCATTGATGCGGTGGACATGATTGTTCATCTGCAGAAGAAAACGGGCAAGAAAATCAAGCCGGAAACCTTCAAATCGGTTCGTACCGTTCAGGATGTGGTAGACGCCGTCGAACAGCTTCTGCGCGAAGAGTAAGACGTCGTGCGCGGCGGACGGACATTCCCGATCATCCCACTTCTGACGGGGTTGATGCTGCTGGCGTGGCCCTTCCTGATTGGATTTGGGCTGGCGCATAACAGCCTGCAGTGGCTATTACCCGTGATGGCTCTGGTGTTACTGCTGCGGCTGCGTCAGGCGCAGCGGAACACAAGCCCGATGCGGTATGTGGTGCAGTGCGTGGCGCTGGCGGGGATCGCCCTCTGCACGGCAAGCTACCTGCTGAAAGCCCACCAGTGGCTGCTGCTCTACCCGGTGGTCGTCAACCTTGTCATGCTGGCCGTGTTTGGCGGTTCGCTGTGGACAGCGATGCCGCTTGTCGAACGACTGGCGCGCTTGCGCGAGCCAAACTTGCCCCCGGAGGGCGTGCGCTATACCCGTAAGGTGACCCTCGTCTGGTGCGGTTTTTTCGTCGGCAACGGCACGATGGCGCTGTTTACCGTCCTCCACGGCGACATGCATCTGTGGACGCTATGGAACGGTATGGTGGCTTACATCCTGATGGGGATGCTGATGGCAGCAGAGTGGCTGGTGCGCCAGCGGGTGATAAAAAAAGAGATGCACAATGACTAACCCCCTTCCGCTGGGCCAGTGGTTAAATGCGCCGCGCCCTGACGACACGCCTGTTGCCTGGCTTGACGATCGTACCTGGACGCTGGGCCAGTTGCGCCACGACGTAACCTTACTGGTCGAGACCCTGCGTCAGCAGGAAGGCGAGCGCTGGGCGCTGTGCTTTGAAAACAGCTACCTGTTTATTGTTGCGCTGCTGGCCTCGCTGCACGCCGGTAAAACACCGGTCATTCCCGGCCATAGCCGCGTCTCGCAGCTTGAAGAACAGCAATCTTTGTTTAGCGGCGTTCTGAGCGATCGAACGCTTGGTTTTCATGGGAAACAGATTGTGGTGGCCTCCAGCCACCAGACAGCCAGCCACTGGGTGCCTCTGCCGGCCATTGACGAAAACCGCTTCGTTGAACTGTTCACCTCAGGCTCCACGGGCACGCCGCGCCGGGTGGTTAAGCACATCGTCAGTCTGGATCGCGAAGCCCGCCTGCTGGCTAACCGCTTTGGTGAGCGTCTGGCCGGATGCAGCATTGTGGCCTCGGTCGTACCGCAACACCTGTATGGCCTGACATTCCGTATCGTCTTGCCGATGGCGCTGGGCCTGCCGCTGCATGCCGCGATGCTCTATTACGCAGAACAACTGGCCGCCCTGCCTCCTGACAGGCAATACCTGTTTATCAGCAGCCCGGCGTTCCTGAAGCGCCTGGATACCGAGCTTGCCGCGCCGCCCGTCAGGATGCTGATTTCAGCAGGTGGAATGCTGCCCTGGCGTGACGTCTCGACCACCTCCGGCTGGCTTAACCTTTGGCCGGATGAAATTTATGGCAGTACCGAAACCGGGATCCTCGCCTGGCGCCATCGTCAGGAGGATAACGTGCCCTGGCTACCGTTCCCCGGCGTGATCTTCCATCAGGAAGATGGCGCCTGTCGCGTTACGTCGCCACTGATCCATGAGCCAGAAGGGCTCCAGCTCGACGATATCCTGCACTTCGACAGCGAGGGGCTTTTCAGCATCGCCGGTCGCCGCGGGCGGGTGGTCAAAATTGAAGAAAAACGCATCTCGCTTAACGAGATCGAACGCCGCCTGCTGGAGCTCGACGGTATTTGCGAAGCGGCCGCACTGCCTGTCACGCGCGGGGGTCGTCAGGGGATTGGCGCCCTGCTGGTTCTGGATGAAACGGCCCGTCAGCGCGGGTATGTGCAGGATAAAAAAGCGCAGGAGTTCGCCTGGCGTCGCGCCCTGCTGCCGTGGCTTGAACCTGTCGCGGTGCCGCGCTACTGGCGCATCGTTGATGAAATGCCGGTAAACAGTATGAACAAGCGTGTCTATGCGCAGTTAGAGGAGTTATTTCATGAAAATTCATGAAATTGAGCGCCACCAGACACAGCCGGAGAAGCTGGAGATCGTTTTGCATCTCGACGCAACGCTGTTCTGGTTTCAGGGCCATTTCGCCGTACAACCGCTGCTGCCCGGCGTTGCGCAGCTTGACTGGGTGATGCACTACGCCACGACGTTACTGGCACCGGGCTATCGCTTTCACAGCATTCAAAACGTGAAGTTTCAGGCACCACTGCTGCCGGAAACCACGGTGACGCTGATGCTTGAGTGGCATGCCGAACGTCAGATGCTGACCTTCAGCTATCAGCGCCATGCCGGGGCTGAGCGCCACACCGCCAGCAGCGGGAAAATTCGTCTATGTCAGTAATCTTTCGTCCCTGCGTGCTGATCCCGTGCTACAACCACGGCGCGATGATTGCCCGCGTGCTGTCACGTCTCGCGCCGTTCGGCCTGCCGTGCCTGGTGGTGGATGACGGTAGCGACGCAGTCACCCGTCAGGAGCTTGAGCGCCTGGCGGCGGAGCAGCCGCAGATGACGCTGGTTCGTCTGGCGCAAAACGCCGGAAAAGGTGCCGCGGTCATCAGAGGGCTGGAGGAGTGCGCGCGGACGGGCTACACCCACGCCGTGCAGGTGGATGCGGACGGCCAACACGCCATCGAAGATATCCCCAAACTGCTGGCGCTGGCGGAGCGCCACCCGGACGCGCTGATTTCCGGCCAGCCCATTTACGATGACTCTATTCCGCGCTCCCGACTTTACGGGCGCTGGATCACCCACGTCTGGGTGTGGATTGAAACCTTATCGCTGCAGCTTAAAGACAGCATGTGCGGCTTTCGGGTCTATCCGGTTTCACCCACGCTGCGGCTGGCAGCGCGCGAACCGCTCGGCAAGCGGATGGACTTTGACACCGAAGTGATGGTTCGTCTCTACTGGCAGGGCAACACCAGCGTCTTTCTGCCCACGCGCGTTACCTATCCGCAGGACGGTTTGTCCCACTTCGACGCGCTAAAAGATAACGTGCGGATCTCCCTGATGCATACCCGGCTCTTCTTCGGCATGCTGCCCCGCATGCCCGGCCTGCTTTTCCGTCGACGCCGCCAGCACTGGGCGCAGCAGGACGAGGTCAAGGGTCTGTGGGGGATGCGCCTGATGCTGCGCGTCTGGGAACGGCTGGGTCGGCGGGCCTTTACCGTGCTGTTGTGGCCGGTTATCGGCGTGTACTGGCTTATCGCGCGTCCGGCGCGGCAGGCCTCGCGGCAGTGGATGGCGAGAGTGAAGCAAGAACTGCGTCAGCGGAGCATGCCTGTTCCCTCACGGCTTAACAGCTTTTTCCATTTCATGCGCTTCGGCAACGCGATGCTGGATAAAGTCGCCAGCTGGCGCGGCGAACTGAAGCTTCATCGCGATATTGTCTTTGCCCCCGGCGCGAGCGAAGCGTTAAACATCGCGGCTCCACAGGGCAAACTGCTGCTGGCCTCGCACCTTGGCGACGTAGAGGCCTGCCGGGCCCTGGCTCAGCTGGAAGGCAGTAAAATCATCAACGCCCTGGTTTTCAGCGAGAACGCCCAGCGCTTTAAGCAAATCATGAGCGAAATGGCGCCCGAAGCTGGCGTGAATTTGATGTCGGTCACCGACATCGGCCCGGACACCGCCATTGCCATCAAAGAGAAGCTTGAGCGCGGTGAATGGGTCGCGATTGTGGGGGATCGCATCGCGGTGAATCCGCAGCGCGGCGGCGAATGGCGCGTGATCTGGAGCCGATTCATGGGCCAGCCTGCACCGTTCCCACAGGGGCCGTTTATCCTGGCCTCCATCCTGCGCTGCCCGGTGGTGCTGATTTTCGCCCTGCGCCAGCAGGGTAAGCTCGTCCTGCACTGCGAGCCGTTTGCCGACCCGCTGCGCCTGCCGCGCAGTGAACGCCAGCAGGCACTGCAAGATACCGTCGATCGCTATGCGCAGCGGCTGGAACATTACGCCCTCATGTCGCCGCTCGACTGGTTTAATTTTTTCGATTTCTGGCATCTGCCAGAGTCCAGTGAGAAGGAGTAAAGGGTGCTGACCGATCCCCGCTTTACGACTGAAGTCGAGATCACCGTTCCGTTCCACGACGTCGATATGATGGGCGTGGTCTGGCACGGTAACTATTTCCGCTACTTTGAGATCGCCCGCGAGGCGCTGCTCAATCAGTTCGATTATGGCTATCGCCAGATGAAGGCCTCCGGCTACGTCTGGCCCGTCGTCGACACCCGGGTGAAATACCGCGATGCGGTGACCTTTGAGCAGCGTATTCGCGTCCGCGCGCACATTGAAGAGTATGAAAACCGCCTGCGCATTGCCTATCAAATTTTCGATGCGCAGACCGGCAAACGCACGACCACCGGTTACACCATTCAGGTGGCGGTGGAAGAAGCGACCCGCGAAATGTGCTTTGTAAGCCCGGCAATACTGTTTGAACGTATGGGAGTATCACCATGAAATGGTTGCCTTTACTGGCGCTGATCGTCAGCCCGCTGGTCAGCGCCGTGACGCTGGATGAGCTGCAGCAGCGCTTCACCGAGCAGCCCGTGGTGCGCGCGCACTTCGAACAGGTTCGCACGATAAAAGATATGCCGCAGCCGCTGCGCTCGCAGGGCGAAATGCTGATCGCCCGCGACAGCGGCCTGCTGTGGGATCAAAAAGCGCCGTTTCCGATGACGCTCCTGCTGGACGACAAGCGGATGGTGCAGGCGATTAACGGCCAGCCGCCGCAAACCATCACTGCCGACAATAATCCGCAGATGTTCCAGTTCAACCATCTTCTGCGCGCCCTGTTCCAGGCGGACCGCAAGGTGCTGGAAGAGAACTTCCGCATCGATTTTAAAGACCTGGGAGCGGGCCGCTGGTCGCTGGTGCTTACGCCAAAAACGACGCCGCTGGACAAGATTTTCGCCACCCTCGATCTGGGGGGCGCGACCTATCTGGAAACGATTCGCCTCAACGACAAACAGGGCGACCGTACCGATATCGCCCTTTCTCGCCACCAACTGACGCCCGCCAGCCTGACCGATGACGAACGCCAACGCTTTGCCGCACCGTAAATCCCTGCGCCCGGCGCTGCTGTGGGCCACGCTATGCCTGATTCTGCTGGGCGTGTTGCTGTCGCTGCTGCCCGGCGCGCGACTGAACAGCAGCGTGCTGGCCATGCTGCCGAAGCAGACGCTGGGGGCGATCCCGCCGGCGCTCAACGACGGGTTTATGCAGCGTCTCGACCGCCAGCTGGTCTGGCTGGTCAGTCCCGGCAAAGAGCCGGATCCGCGCGTGGCACAGCAGTGGCTGGCGCTGCTGCAAAGCACTGATTCGCTCAGCGAGGTCAAAGGCCCGATGGACGCCGCCGGGCAAAAGGCCTGGGGAGAGTTCTTCTGGCAGCACCGAAATGGCCTGATTGACCCCGCCACCCGCGCCCGCCTGCAAAACGGCGGAGAAGCGCAGGCGCAGTGGATTTTATCTCAGCTCTACTCGGCCTTTTCCGGCGTCAGCGGCAAAGAGCTGCAAAACGATCCCCTGATGCTGATGCGCGGCTCGCAGCTCGCTCTGGCGCAAAACGGCCAGAAGCTGCGGCTGATGGACGGCTGGCTGGTCGCAAAAGATGAGGCGGGAAACTACTGGTATCTGCTCCACGGCGAGCTGGCGGGCTCATCATTTGATATGCAGCAGACCCACCGGCTTGTGGCGACGCTTAACGCGCTGCAGGAGACGCTGAAAGCCCGCTACCCTCAGGCACAGCTGCTTTCCCGCGGGACCGTGTTCTACAGCGATTACGCCAGCCAGCAGGCCAAACGTGATGTTTCGACGCTGGGTATCGCCACCCTGCTTGGCGTGTTCCTGCTCATCGTGGCGGTGTTCCGCTCTCTGCGCCCGCTGCTGCTGAGCGTGCTCTCCATTGCCATCGGCGCGCTGGCGGGGACGGTGGTGACGCTGCTGCTCTTTGGCGAGCTGCACCTGATGACGCTGGTGATGAGCATGAGCATCATCGGAATTTCGGCAGACTACACGCTTTACTACCTGACCGAACGGATGGTACACGGCGCGGAGCATACTCCCTGGCAAAGCCTGGCCAAAGTTCGCAATGCGCTGCTGCTGGCGCTGCTGACGACCGTCGCCGCCTACCTGATTATGATGCTGGCCCCCTTCCCCGGGATCCGCCAGATGGCGGTGTTCGCTGCCGTGGGACTCAGCGCCTCCTGCCTGACGGTGATTTTCTGGCATCCGTGGTTGTGCCGCGGGTTACCGGTGCGCCCGGTTCCCTTTATGGTCCTGATGTTGCGCTGGCTGGCCGCCTGGCGACGCAGTAAAAAACTGTCAATTGGTCTTCCCGTCGCGCTGGCGCTGCTCTCCGCTGTGGGAATAAGCACGCTGAAGGTGGACGACGACATCGCCCAGCTGCAGGCGTTGCCGAAAGATATTCTGGCGCAGGAGAAGGCCATTACCGCCCTGACCGGACAGAGCGTGGATCAGAAATGGTTTGTGGTTCATGGCGCTTCGCCTCAGCAAACGCTGGAGCGGCTGGAAGCCTTTACCCCGGCGCTGGCAGAGGCGCAGAAAGCGGGAGAAATTACCCGCTGGCGCACCCTGCCGCTGAACTCGCTGGCCCGACAGAAAAGCGATCTTACGCTGCTGCAAAACGCCGCGCCTGCGGTAACGAACGTGCTGAAAAGCGCAGGGCTCAACGCCGTCTCCCCGAATCTGGACGCCATGCCGGTCAGCGTGGACGCGTGGCTTAAAAGCCCGGCCAGCGAAGGCTGGCGTCTGCTCTGGCTGACCCTGCCCGACGGTCAAAGCGGCGTGCTCGTACCGGTGGACGGCGCAAAAAACAGCGCGGCCCTCGGCGAGCTGGCCGCGCGCCATGACGGTGTCGTCTGGGTCGATCGCAAAGCCAGTTTTGACACCCTGTTTGCCCTCTACCGCACGCTGCTGACGGGGCTCCTGTTTGCCGCGCTGGGGGTGATTGCCTGCGGGGCGATGGTGCGCCTCGGCTGGCGTAAGGGGCTGATAAGCCTGGTGCCGTCCGTGCTGTCGCTGAGCTGCGGGCTGGCGGTACTGGCCGCAACGGGCCACCCGGTGAACCTGTTTTCACTGCTGGCGCTGGTGCTGGTGCTCGGCATTGGCATTAACTACACGCTGTTTTTCAGCAACCCGCGCGGCACGCCGCTGACCTCGATGCTGGCGATTACGCTGGCGATGATGACCACGCTGCTGACGCTGGGCATGCTCGTCTTCAGCGCCACGCAGGCCATTAGCAGCTTTGGTATCGTGCTGGTGAGCGGTATTTTTACCGCCTTCCTGCTGGCGCCGCTGGCGATGCCGGATAAGAAAGAGAGAAAACGTAAATGAACGCTTTTTACCGCGCCGTCGCGCTAACCGTGGCGCTGCTGCTGGCAGGCTGCAGCCATTCGACCGATACCCAAGAGACGCGTCCCCAGGCCTGGCTCCAGCCGGGAACCCGCGTTACGCTCCCGCCGCCCGGCATTAGCCCGGCGGTAAGCTCCCAGCAGCTGCTGACCGGCAGCTTTAACGGGCAAACGCAGTCCCTGCTGGTGATGCTCAACGCGGATGCGCATAAAGTGACGTTGGCCGGGCTCTCTTCCGTGGGCATTCGTCTGTTCCTGGCGACGTACGATGAGACCGGTATTCATACCGAGCAGTCGATCGTTGTGCCGCAGTTGCCGCCCGCCAGCCAGGTGCTGGCCGACGTGATGCTCAGCCACTGGCCGATTAGCGCCTGGCAGCCGCAGTTGCCGAAGGGCTGGACGCTGACTGACACGCGCGATCGGCGCGAACTGCGTAACGCCAGCGGCAAGCTGGTGACGGAAATTGTCTACCTGCAGCGTAAAGGCAAGCGCGAGCCGATCAGCATCGAGCAACACGTTTTTAAATACCACATCACCATTCAATATCTGGGTGACTGAGATGATTTATATTTCCGCTGTTGGCATGGTCAACGCGCTGGGCAACTCGCATGATGAAATCGCTGCTAACCTGGTGACGGGCGTAGCGCCGGGTATGCATGCCCGAACCGGCTGGTTACAGGGTTCACCCGACGCCGTGCTGGGCGGTGTGGAAGGCGAACTGCCGCCCATCCCGGAAACGCTGTCCGCACACCGCACCCGCAACAACCAGCTTCTGCTGGCCGCGCTGGCGCAGATTCAGTCGACCGTCGACGAGGCTATCGCCCGCGTCGGCCGCGATCGGGTGGCCGTGGTGCTGGGGACCAGCACCTCTGGGCTGGATGAAGGCGATGAGCACGTGCAGCGCATGACCCATGGCGAAGCGAGCACGCACTGGCAGTACCCGCAGCAGGAGCTCGGCGATCCGTCCCGCTTCCTCGCCAACTGGCTTCAGCTCGAAGGCCCGTCCTATACGATCTCGACAGCCTGCTCTTCCAGCGCGCGGGCGATGATCGGCGGCAAACGTCTGATTGAAGCCGGGCTGGTGGACATCGCCATTGTTGGCGGAGCAGATACCCTGAGCCGGATGCCCGTCAACGGGTTTAACAGCCTTGAATCCTTCTCCCCTACGCTCTGCGAGCCTTTTGGTCGCGACCGTCGGGGGATCACCATCGGTGAAGCCGCCGCGCTGATGGTGCTTAGCCGTGAGCCCGCGGACGTGGCGCTGCTCGGGACGGGTGAATCCAGCGATGCGTACCATATCTCCGCTCCGCATCCGCAGGGCGAAGGGGCGATTAGGGCCATCACGCAGGCGCTCAACGAAGCGGGTATGCAGCCCGGAGATATCGGCTACATCAACCTGCACGGCACGGCCACGCCGCTTAACGATCAGATTGAATCGCAGGTGGTACACGATCTCTTTGGGGAAAGCGTGCCCTGTAGCTCTACTAAACACCTTACCGGCCATACGCTGGGCGCTGCCGGTATCACCGAAGCGGCCCTGAGCTGGCTGATTCTGACGCGCGATCTGCCCTTACCGCCGCAGGACTTTGCCCGCTACGCACCGGACGACACGCTGGCGCCGTGCGGTCTGCTGCACCAGCGCACCGCGCTGACAAAGCCGGTCATTCTGTCTAACTCGTTCGCGTTTGGCGGCAACAACGCCAGCATTCTGCTGGGGAGAGCGTCATGAGCTACTTATCACCCGAAGCCTATTTGCCGCACGATGCGCCCATGATGTTGCTGGAGTCCGTTGAGAATGTGACGGACGACATGGCGGTATGCCGCGTCGCGATAGACAGACAAAGCGTGCTGGCACCCTTTCTGAATGCCGATGGCGACCTGCCGGGCTGGTACGCGCTCGAGCTGATGGCGCAGACCGTCGGCGTCTGGTCCGGCTGGCATCGCCAGCAGCAGGGGCAGGAGCATATTGCGCTGGGCATGGTGCTCGGCGCGCGTGAACTGATCTGCGCCAGCGGGCGTTTCGCCGCAGGCTTGACGCTGGACATCACCGTTAAGCTGCTGATGCAGGACGAACGCTTCGGCAGTTTTGAATGCGCAATTTCCGCTAATGAAGAGACGCTGGCCACGGGCCGGGTCAACACCTTCCAGCCAAGCGCAGAAGAATTAACCTCGCTTTTTAATCAGGGATCTAACGCATGAGTCGTTCCGTACTGGTCACCGGGGCCAGCAAAGGCATAGGGCGCGCCATCGCCCGCCAGCTTGCCGCCGACGGGTTTACCGTAGGCGTACATTACCATCGTGATGCCGCAGGCGCGCAGGAGACGCTGGACGCCATCACGCAGGCGGGCGGCAACGGCCGTTTACTCTCGTTTGATGTGGGCAACCGCGAACAGTGCCGCGAGGTGCTGGAACAGGACATTGAAGCCCATGGCGCATGGTATGGCGTGGTCAGCAACGCGGGTATCACCCGCGATGGCGCCTTTCCGGCATTGAGTGAAGACGACTGGGACAGCGTGATCCACACCAATCTCGACAGTTTTTATAACGTCATTCACCCCTGCATTATGCCGATGATTGGCACCCGTAAAGGGGGACGCATTATCACCTTATCGTCCGTGTCCGGCGTGATGGGTAACCGCGGGCAGGTGAACTACAGCGCGGCAAAAGCGGGCATTATCGGTGCCACCAAAGCGCTGGCGATTGAGCTGGCAAAACGCAAAATCACCGTGAACTGCATTGCGCCGGGGCTGATTGGTACCGGAATGATTGAAATGGAAGAGGCCGCGCTGAAAGAAGCGATGTCCATCATTCCAATGAAACGCATGGGCCAGGCTGAGGAGGTCGCCGGGCTGGCAAGCTATCTAATGTCAGATATTGCGGGTTACGTCACCCGCCAGGTCATTTCCATTAACGGAGGAATGCTATGACGCGTCGCGTGGTGATTACGGGCATGGGCGGCGTGACCGCCTTTGGCGAAAACTGGCAATCCGTGTCCAGCAGGCTGCTGGCGTATGAAAACGCGGTGCGTAAAATGCCGGAATGGCAGGTCTATGATGGCCTGCACACCCTGCTGGGCGCGCCGATTGATGACTTCACGCTGCCGGAACATTATACCCGCAAACGGATCCGCGCCATGGGCCGCGTGTCGCTGATGTCGACCCGCGCCACCGAGCTGGCGCTGGAGCAGGCGGGGCTGATTGGCGAGGCGGTGCTCACCAATGGGCAAACGGGTATCGCGTATGGCTCATCCACAGGCAGTACCGGGCCCGTCAGCGAATTCGCCACTATGCTCACCGAAAAGCACACCAATAACATCACCGGCACAACCTACGTGCAGATGATGCCGCACACCACCGCGGTGAATACCGGACTGTTCTTCGGATTACGTGGCCGCGTCATCCCGACCTCAAGCGCCTGTACGTCCGGCAGCCAGGCAATTGGCTACGCCTGGGAGGCGATTCGCCACGGCTATCAGACCGTTATGGTTGCGGGGGGCGCTGAGGAGCTGTGCCCGTCTGAAGCGGCGGTGTTTGACACGCTGTTTGCCACCAGCCAGCGTAACGATGAACCCAAAACCACCCCTTCGCCATTTGATACGCAGCGCGATGGTCTGGTGATTGGGGAAGGCGCGGGCACCCTGATACTCGAAGAGCTGGAGCATGCCAAAGCGCGCGGAGCCACTATCTACGGCGAAATCGTGGGCTTTGCCACTAACTGTGATGCGGCCCATATCACCCAGCCTCAGCGTGAAACCATGCAGATTTGTATGGAGCAGTCGCTGGCCATGGCGGGGCTAAGCGCCCTGGATATGGGGTATATCTCCGCACACGGTACTGCCACCGATCGCGGTGATATTGCTGAAAGCCAGGCCACTGCCGCTATCTATGGTGACAACGTGCCGATTTCATCGCTGAAGAGCTATTTTGGCCACACGCTCGGAGCCTGCGGCGCGCTGGAAGCGTGGATGAGTTTACAGATGATGCGTGAAGGCTGGTTTGCCCCGACACTCAATTTAAGGCAACCGGATGAGCAATGTGGTGCTTTAGATTATATTATGGGAGAAGCCCGCCAGATCGATTGCGAGTACCTGCAGAGCAATAACTTCGCGTTTGGCGGCATCAACACCTCGATTATCATTAAACGCTGGGCGTAACTATGTACCAGTTTGTACTGGGAAAAATATCCACCCTTTGCGCGGACCCGCTGGCGTCAACGTTCGCAGACAGCGCACCTCAGGGTGCTCGCAATGCCTCATGGCTGGCTGGCAGGATGCTGCTCGCCAGAGCGTTATCCCCTCATCCGCTCCCCGACATTATTTACGGCGAGCAGGGGAAACCGGCCTTTGCGGAGGGCCATCCGCTGTGGTTCAACCTGAGCCACAGCGGTGACGATATCGCCTTGCTGATGAGCGATGAAGGCGAAGTCGGCTGTGATATCGAAGTAATTCGCCCCAGGAAGAACTGGCAGGCGTTAGCGAATGCCGTCTTCAGCATGACGGAGCATGATGAGCTTGAGCGCGAAGCGCCAGAGGAACGGCTTGCCGCCTTCTGGCGTATCTGGACGCGAAAAGAGGCAATCATCAAACAGCGTGGCGGTAGCGCCTGGCAGATTGTCAGCATCGACAGCACGGCGCCGTCGCACTCGGTCAGCCAGGTGCAGATCGGCTCACTCAGCCTGGCCGTTTGTACGTCGACCCCTTACACCCTGACCACCGAGTCGATTATCCACGTCGGGGCAGGAAAATCACCAGTACACCCAACATAATAAACACGACGCCGACCAGCCCGTGCCAGGAGAAGCTTTCTCCCCAGCCCGGCAGCAGGATCGCGGCGCCCCACACCAGGATATAGCTAAGACTCAGCAAGGCATACGCTTTGCTGAGGGCCATGCGATGCAGCGCCAGGTACCAGCAGCCCATAGAAGCCACATACCCCATCAACCCCAGCAGCAGCGCGCCCGTGCCGGACGAGACGTGCCACAGCGCGGAAATAAACGTCAGAATCTCGCTGACCGGAGGCAGAGCCTGCATGGCATCGCGCAGCAGCAGCTGCGCGGCGCTGACTAACAGCACGCTGCATAAGGCCCAGAACGCCCCTTTCACAGGCTCCCTCCCAGGATAACAATCCCAATGATGATCAACCCCACCCCCAGCCAGTGATGCAAGGCGACGTTTTCACGCCAGAATACCTTCGCCGCCAGCGTCACCCAGACAAAATTGAGGCTCAGCATAGGGTAGGCAATGCCGACAGGCAGGCGCTGCAGCACCACCAGCCAGACCAGCATCCCGCTGCCCAGCGCCAGCAGAGCCAGGCCAAGCCATAGCGCGATATGCACGCCACGCCGCCCGGCTTTCGCCGGACGGGTAGCCTGTTTCTGGCACAGCTGTCCCGCACAGCTGAGCAGGCTTGCCAGTATCAGCCAGATCCAGGTCATCACTTCGGCAGATACTGCAGGTAGGCCAGACGGCCCTGGATATACAGGCTGTCCGGTTCTGGCAGATTCGCCCGCGAAAGGTCATCGCGTTTTGACAGCAGGATAACCAGCGATACGCGTCCCTGCTGACGGTGCTCAGCCAGCCACTGCGCGAAGTCATCTTTACCGACAAAACGATCTTTCACATCAGGATAATCCAGCCCGTAGCGCAGCTCGCCACTCTGACCAAACAGCGTGATGTCATTGCGCTTCAGTTCCCACGCCAGGCCAGCGGCCAGGCCGACGTTATTGGCCAAGACAAATCGGCTGTCCTGAAGCGGCTCGCGCACGGTGTCGACCAGCGACTGCGGCTGTTTGGAATCCACCACCAGGTTAGGAATGGCAAAACCGATCAGCAGCGCCAGGCCCGCAGGGCAGAGCGCCGCAAGCCACCAGCGCTGCTGACTCTGCCTGAACGTAAACCAGCCGACCGCGGCCCAGATGAGGAACGCGACCACCGCGCAGAACACTTTATACAGCTCAACCGAGGACCAGACCGGATGCTTAGCGAACCCCCACGGAGAGACCACCAGCGCCGCCACCATGCCGATAACGCCAAACGCCAGGTTGATCCCGCCGTTAATGCGTAACGCTCTGGCGCCCTTCTCCGCCGCGAGGCAGGCATAGCGCGCCATCAGGATCGCCAGCGGGGCAAAGCACGGCAGGATATAGGTCGGCAGCTTGCCTTTGGCGATGCTGAAGAACAGCAGCGGCATTATCACCCATCCCAGCAGATAGAACCCGCCGCCCGCGTTTTGTCGGTCATGCCAGCCGAGACGGAACGCGCCGGGCAGCAGCGCCAGCCACGGCAGGCTACCCGCGATCAGGAACGGCACGTAGTACCAGAACGGGGCTTTGTGCTGCGCGTCGCTCTGGGCAAAACGCTGAATATGCTCCACCCAGAAGAAGTAACGCCAGAAGTCAGGCTCACGCTGCGCAATCGCCAGCCCCCATGGCAGAACAATCAGCACGCAGCTCAGGATCGCGAGCCAGCCAAAAATCAGCACCTCTTTCCAGCGCTTCTGGGCGATCACCCACGGCAGCACGCCAATCACCGGTACCGCCAGCGCCAGGAAGCCTTTGGTCATCACCCCCATCCCGCAGGCCAGCCCAAGCAGCACATAGCCGCCCGCTTTTCCGGCAACGGTCTGGGCCTGTGACGCCAGCCAGAAGCTGCACATCGCCGCCACCAGCCACAGGGTGATGATGGGATCCAGCACCGCATACGTGCCGATGCCATACACCAGGAACAGGGTCAGGAAGATCAGGCCGGAGAAAATGGCTGTCCGCTTATCCCGCCAGAGACGCCAGGCCATCCAGATGACCAGCAGCGCCGCTAAACCGGTGGAGAAGATAGACCCGGCGCGCACGGCGAGGTTCGTGTGCCCGAACAGCATCTGCCCGATGCTGTTGATCCAGTAGCCAGCAATCGGCTTTTCAAAGTAACGCAGCCCCAAAAAATGCGGGACTACCCAGTCTCCGGAGGCCAGCATTTCGCGGCTGATTTCCGCATAGCGCGTTTCATCAGGCTGCCAAAGCAGGCGGATATCAACCGGGATGAGGTAGTAAACGATAAACAGTGCGAGAAGCGCTAAGCCATAACGGGCTGTTTTCATTGGACCGGACTCACGGTTTGTTGATAGCCAAGCCAGCCTTCCCGGCCAGCCAGTTCATTGCGGACCACTTTGCCCACGGGCAGGGTGCTGAGGTCGTCTGGCAGCAGCTCGCTTAACGGGCAAAACGCAATGCCTTCCTGAGCGGCCATCGTCAGCAGTTCGTCGAAATCATGCTGATACGCAATCCCTTCCACTTCGGCATGGATGGTATACACCGGCGTACCGGCGTCACGATGAATGCGGTCCAGGATGTAGCGATTGAACTCATCAGCTTTCACCTCGCGCCCGACCACTTCATCCCAGGTGGGAAGCGTGACCGGAATTTGCACCGTACCGTAGCGATTTTCGCCCAACAGCGGCAAAAAGGGCCCGGTTCCGCGGCAATCGCTGTTGTAGCGAAACGCAAAGGCTTCTTTGGCCTTCACGACGCGCTGATCCGCACGCCATCCCGCCACGGCGGAGCAGCGCACGGGCTGACCGATAATGGCCTCCAGTTCCAGCATCCCACGCTCGACCTCACGGGACAGGCGCGGGATATCCCAGACGCCCGCCCAGGCTTGCCAGGCATGGTGATCCCAGGCGTGCAGACCCACCTCATGATGCTGTGCCGCCTCACGGATAACCGCTTCATTACCCGCGCCTATGCGTCTGCCGGGCCAGGCGGTGCCGGCCAGCAAAATATCCCAGCCGTAGAGGGATGCTGCGCGCGAGCGCAGCATTTTGAACAGAAATGCCGGTTTAACCAGACGCCATAAATGGCGTCCCATGTTGTCAGGCCCCACGCTGAAGAAAATGCTGGAGCGCACGCCGTGCTTGCTCAGCAGTTCCAGCAGTTTGGGTACGCCGTCACGCGTTCCCCTGAAGGTGTCGACATCAATGCGTAAACCGACTTTTTTCATGAGACCTGTTCCGACAGCTCCACGGTGCGCAGGAAGAAATCAAGCGTTTCATCAATGGTCTGTTCCATCTTCACCGTCGGCGTCCAGTTCAGGCAGCGCTTCGCATTGCGAATGCTTGGCTTACGGTGCTCAACGTCCTGATACCCTTTACCGTAGTAGCTGCTGCTTTCCACTTCGCGGAAGCCGGCAAACGGCGGGAATTTATCGCGCAGCGGGTGGCGCTCAAAGCTGGCCAGCAGCATCTCGGCCAGCTCGCGAATGCTCGCTTCGTTGTCCGGGTTGCCGATGTTAATGATTTCACCGTTGCAGCGATTATCTTTGTTTTCGATGATGCGGAACAGCGCTTCGATACCGTCGCTGATATCCGTAAAGCAGCGTTTCTGTTTCCCGCCTTCGATAAGCTTGATTGGCGAGCCTTCCACCAGGTTCAGGATCAGCTGGGTGATCGCACGGGAGCTGCCGATACGCGCCGCGTTCAGGTTGTCCAGACGTGGACCCATCCAGTTGAACGGACGGAACAGGGTAAAGCGCAGGCCCTCTTTCTCACCGTAGGCCCAAATCACGCGGTCCAGCAGCTGTTTGGAGACGGAGTAAATCCAGCGCTGTTTGTTGATCGGCCCGACCACCAGGTTGGAGGTGTCTTCATCGAAGTTCTTATCGGTACACATGCCGTACACTTCAGAGGTGGACGGGAAGATGATGCGCTTGTCGTATTTCACGCAGTCGCGGATGATCTTCAGGTTCTCTTCGAAGTCCAGCTCGAACACGCGCAGCGGGTTACGGGTGTACTCGATTGGCGTGGCAATAGCGACCAGCGGCAGCACCACGTCGCATTTTTTAATGTGGTATTCAATCCACTCGGAGTGGATGCTGATGTCCCCTTCCACGAAGTGGAAGCGCGGGTTGTCGAGGAAACGGCTGATCGCATCCGCGCCAATATCCAGGCCGTAGATTTCGTAGTTATCGTCTTTGAGCAGACGTTCGGTCAGGTGATTACCGATAAAACCGTTCACGCCGAGGATCAGCACGCGGGTACGGCGTTTGATGGCCACCACCGGCGCGCTGGTGATCAGCGCCCCGGCCACCAGCCCCAGCGACTGCGCCAGCTGGGTGCCCTGAACGTACAGACCGTTGTCGGTTTGGCCGGTAACGATCTCCAGCGCCTGCTCGCCGCAGCTCACAATCAGCGGGGAGACGGAGACGACGGTGCCCGGTTTTGCCGCCGGAATGTCGTCACGCACGCGGGATTTCCAGACGATGAACTTGCTGACGCCCGCAAAGCTGTAGGCGCCCGGCCACGGGTCGGTCACGGCGCGCACCAGGTTGTGCAGCTGGCGGGCCGGTTTGTTCCAGTCCAGACGACCATCTTCCGGCGCGCGGCGGCCAAAGCAGCTTGCCTTGCTCTCGTCCTGTGCGGTTTCGCTGAAGGTGCCGTTAAGGATGCCCGGCAGCGCATCGCGCAGCAGCGTCTGTGCCGTCGCGTTCAGCTTTTGATGCAGCTGCAGCGCGGTATCGTCCGCATCAATAGCAACCTTCTGCTGCGCCACGATAGCGCCCGCATCCGCACGGCGTACCATGCGGTGCAGCGTCACGCCCGTTTCCGTTTCACCGTTCACCAGCACCCAGTTCAGCGGGGCGCGGCCACGGTAGGCAGGCAGCAGAGAACCATGAAGATTAAAGGCGCCTTTTGCAGCCAGGCCTAAGATCTCGTCGGAGAGCAGGTTGCGATAGTAAAACGAGAAGATGACGTCAGGCGCGAGGGCGCGGATGCGCTCCACCCACAGCGGGTGGTTGACGTCGTCTGGCGCATAAACCGGAATACCACGCTCGGCGGCGATACGCGCCACGGAGCCGAAAAAGTTATTCTCTCCAGCCGTGTCCGGATGGGTAAAGATTGCCGCAATGTCATAGCCCGCTTCCAGCAGGGCCTGCGTGCCCGTGCACCCCATATCGTGATAGGCAAATACAACAGCTTTCATGGGTGAATTTCCTCTTGAGATGCTTTGTGTTCCTGACGGACAACACGTTGAATAAAGTAGCGCGGACGCGCGCGAACGTCGTTATAGATACGGCCAATGTATTCACCGAGGAGACCCATCCCGACAAACTGGGCGCCGATGAACATAAACAGCACGGCAAAGAGCATAAAGACCCCTTCCGCCGCCCACTGCGGGCCAAAGACCAGGCGCAGCACCACCAGCAGAACGGACAGCGCAAAACCGGCCACGGCGATGATGCTGCCGAACACGCTCAGCAGACGCAGCGGCGTGGTGGTCAGGCAGGTGATGAGGTCGTACATCAGGTTGATGAGGCGCATAAAGCTGTACTTCGACTCCCCGTGCTCGCGCTCGGCGTGCAGGACCGGGATTTCCGTTGCCTTACGGGCAAAGGTATTCGCCAGAATCGGAATGAAGGTGCTGCGCTCGTGGCAATGCAGCATGGCGTCGACGATATGGCGGCGGTAGGCGCGCAGCATGCAGCCGTAATCGCCCATCGCTTTACCGGTCGTGCGCTGGATCAGACGGTTGATGGTACGGGAGGCCAGCTTGCGGAACAGGCTGTCCTGGCGGTTCTGACGGACCGTGCCGACCACGTCATAGCCTTCGTCGGCTTTGGCAACCAGGCGCGGGATCTCTTCCGGCGGGTTTTGCAGGTCCGCGTCCAGGGTGATGATCAGATCGCCCGTGACGTGGCTAAACCCCGCCATAATCGCCGAGTGCTGGCCGTAGTTACGGTTGAGCAGCACGGCAACGATGTGGCTGCCTTCGGCCTGCGCGGCGTCGGTCATCATCAGCGCGGAATTATCGCTACTGCCATCATCCACCAGCAGAATTTCGTAGGCCTTGCCCATCGTGTCGCAGGCGGCCGTTGTGCGGCGGATCAGTTCGGGCAGGCTCTCCTGCTCGTTATAAACCGGGATGACCACGGATACTTTTTGTACAGGCGGTGCACTGAACATATCAATGTCCTGCAAGCTGATGGAGTGCGGTAATGACGCGGGTTGTGTCGTCATGAGTCATGTCCGGGAAAAGAGGGAGAGAACAAATACGTGCGCTATTCCATTCAGAATTCGGGAGCGATACATCAGGAAAACGCTCGCGGTAGTATTTTTGCGTGTGGGCCGCGCGGAAATGGAGGCCGGTACCGATGCCTTTCTCTTTCAGCGCCGCCATCAGGGTGTCGCGTGAGATCCCGCAGCGCGCTTCATCCACGCGAATAATAAACAGGTGCCAGGCGTGAACATGCGGCCATGACGGAATAGTGAGCGGCTGGAACGGCGTATCGGCAAGCTCCCGCAGGTAGCGTTGTGCTATTTCCTCACGGCGCCTGTTGGCCTCTTTCAGTTTGTCTAACTGCACCAGCGCCAGCGCGGCGTTGATGTCCGCCAGGTTGTATTTATAGCCCGGCGCGATCACTTCCGCCTGCGGCGCGCGACCGTGCGTCTGGCGATCATAGGCGTCTACGCCGAGGCCATGGAATTTCAGACTGCGGATCCGCTGTGCCAGCTGGGCATTATCCGTGACCACCAGGCCGCCTTCCGCGCAGGTCATGTTTTTAATGGCGTGGAAGGAGAAAATTGCCGTTCCTTTCCAGCCCACGTGACGGTTTTTGTAATACGTTCCGGCGGCATGAGCCGCATCTTCAATCACCGGAATACCGTGACGTTCACCGATGGCATGAATTGCGTCGATATCACACGGCGCGCCGGCATAGTGAACGGGAATAATGGCTTTAGTGCGCGGGGTAATAGCGGCTTCCACGGCTTCTGGCGTCACCATTAATGTATCTTTGTCCACATCAATCATGACCGGCGTGGCGCCCAGCAATACGATCATATTCAGCGTGGAGACCCAAGTCTGGGAAGGGGTAATAACTTCATCGCCCGGGCCAATATCCAGCGACATCAGCGTAACGTGCATGCCCGCGGTGGCGGAACAGAGGGCAATCGCATGCTGATTCCCGGTAAGTTGACAGAATGCCTCTTCAAGTTGCTGATTCTTAGGCCCTGTGGTGATCCAGCCCGACATCAAAACGTCCTGAAGCGCCGCAATTTCCTCAGCGCCCATCGACGGCCGCGAAAAAGGCAGAAAATCACTCATTATTAATTTCCTTGCAATCAAAATGGCATGTTTTTGATATTAACCAAATGCCAGCCCGCTTATTTCAACGAACCATAAACTCATATCAAAGTAGCTCTCTTTCCTTAGGGAAAAATTAAGACAGCGTTTACAACGCTATAAGACAACTAGCAGCCAATTGAAAAACAACAAGTTAATTTTATATTAAATATTTTTGATGTGATCTTCCGCAACATTTTGAAATGGAAACATTTAAACCAATCCTCAACAAACAAAAAAAATCCCGGCCATTTCAAAATAATATGAAATAGCCGGGAACTTTTCTATTTAGTTAATTGTCGCGCTTATTACAGGTTATCTGGAAAGTTTTTCGGTAATTCACTGGCCGCGCAGGCGATCACGCTTTCATTATTGGCACCGCAGTCGCGTACAAAGGTGATTGTGGCAAATTCATCAATCACTTCGGTTGGATACGCCGGGCCCGCATCACGGTAGCTGTTCATCAGCGGAATATGATCGTTCTGGAAGCAGACGGTTTTTTCCGGGTTGTTCATGACCCAGCGCGGGAAGAAGATGGTGCCGTGGAACAGTTTGTCGCCCAGGTTCACAATCAGGCTGACGTCGGTACCGGTTGGCTCGGTCCAGGAAATTTTATAGATGCTCTCCCCTACCCGCACGATGTAAGCCTGCTGATCTTTCACCCAACGGTTTGCCACCAGACCGCTGTGAATACGGTAATCCAGGGTCGTCTCATTTTTGACGTAAATCTCGTAGTTCCAGCCGTTGTCGTAGGTATAAACAAGGTGTTTGCCAACGAAGCCGCTTAAGTCGTGTTTGTCGAAGGTGTTCATAAGATGTCTCCTTTGTTTTGATGAGACGATCGTACCCCTTCAAAAAATGAATGAATAACGCTATGTTTTAATCAAATTCATCCAAATTTTAGATAATTTATGCATAAGACGACGCTGGAACAATGGTCTTTACTGGCAAAAGTGGTCGAGGCGGGCAGCTTTGCCAAAGCCGCAGAAGAAACCCACCGCAGCCAGTCCTCGGTGAGCTATAACCTGTCGCTGCTGCAGGAGCGGCTGGGCGTGGCCCTCCTGGTGCCGGAAGGACGACGGGCGGTGTTAACGCCGGCAGGAGAACTGCTGCTCAACCAGGTTAAACCGCTGCTGAAAGCCTTTTCGTACGTTGAGACGCGCGCAGCGGCCCTTCGCAACGGAATGCGCACGCGGCTGGATCTGGTGGTGGATTCCATTTTCCCTCGCCGCCGCCTGTTTGCCATTCTGCGCCAGTTCCAGCAGCAGTATCCGCAAACCCAGGTACGCCTCACCGAGGTGCTGGAAAACACCCGGGACGATGCCATTAACGACGAAGCCGATGTGATGGTCCTCACCCGCCGCCAGGACATGACCGGGCTCGGCGAATGGCTGATGAATATCGACTTTGTTGCCGTGGCCCACCATCAGCATCCTCTCTTTCACCTCGACGCGCCGCTTAACGACGACATGCTACGCCCGTGGCCGCTCATTCAGATTGCGGACAGCCAGCCCGCCGCGCGCGCGGCCGGTGAGTCATGGACCTTCTCCACCATCGATGCCGCCATTGAGGCCGTTCTCTCTCAGGTCGGCTACGGCTGGCTGCCAGAGGAACGCATCCAGACCCAGCTGGATCAAGGCATCCTGAAACGCCTGCCGCTGAGCCACGGTGCACGCAGAGCGACGCCGCTTCACCTGATTGTTAAGCGCTCTCTCGCCCCGCTTGACGAGCAGGTGGAGACGCTGCTGCGCCTTTTTAGCCAGGAGCCGTCATCCTCACCTGCTACGCTTTAAGGTCCGAACGTTAAAACGATAAGGAGCGGATGATGAAAATCGACTTTACGGGGAAAGTGGCGCTGGTGACCGCCTCAACCGGCGGGATCGGGTTCGCCATCGCCAGAGGGCTGGCAGAAAGCGGTGCCGAGGTGATCGTCAATGGCCGCAGCACGGAATCGGTGAATAAAGGCATTCAGCAGCTGCAGCAGGTGGTGCCGGGCGTGCAGGTGCGCGCCGCGATTGCCGATCTCAGCACGGCGGAAGGGGTCGAGTCGCTGCTGAAGGTGGCGAATAACGTCGATATTCTGGTTAACAACGCCGGGATTTACGGCCCGCAGGATTTCTATGCCACCGACGATGAGACCTGGGAGCGTTACTGGCAGACCAACGTGATGTCCGGCGTGCGTCTGTCCCGCGCCCTCCTGCCGGGCATGGTGCAAAAGGGCTGGGGACGGGTGGTGTTTATCTCCTCCGAGTCGGCCTGCAATATCCCGGCGGATATGATCCACTACGGCGTGACCAAAACGGCGCAGCTCTCCCTGGCGCGCGGGCTGGCGAAGTTCGTGGCGGGAAGCGGCGTGACGGTCAACAGCGTCTTGCCGGGGCCAACGATGTCGGACGGTTTCGCAGAGATGATGAAGGATGAAATCGAAAAAACCGGTAAATCGCTGGAGCAGCTGGCGAAAGAGTTTGTGATGGCCAACCGCCCCAGCTCGGTGATCCAGCGCGCGGCCACGGTTGAAGAGGTGGCCAATATGGTGATTTATGTCTGTTCGCCCCAGGCTTCCGCCACCTCGGGCGCGGCGCTGCGCGTCGATGGCGGCGTCGTGGATGACATCATCTGAGGCTGTCAGGCTGCACTGCCTGCAACCCGACGGGCAGTAATGTAGTGCGCCTGCCAGTAAGCATCCGTCAGGGTTGATACCGTGACGCCCTGGCTGCTTGAGGCATGAATAAACTGGCTATTGCCAATATACACGCCGACATGCCTGCGGTTCGGACCCGTCTGGAAGAACACCAGATCTCCGGGCCTCAGGCGGTATTGCGTCACCTGCACCCCGCGGTGGATCTGCTCGCCGGTCGTGCGCGGTAAGTTAAGATGCGCCACATCGCTGAAAAGATGTTGCATCAGCGCGGAGCAGTCCACCCCGCGGCGCGTGGTTCCGCCCCACTGATACTGGGTCCCCTTCCACTTTTGGTATTGATCAAGGATGCGCGCGCGCAGCGGGCCCGTATCCTGTTGCATCAGTGCAGATTTCGCTGGCGAGACGGCCAGGTCACTGTTCATCGATAGCATCGACGCGGGGAGTTGAAAACTGAATGCAGAAAACGAAGCAAAACTTAACGTCAGGATTGAAATAAACGATCTAAGAGTCATATCAAGAAAGCAGTAGTGAGTGAGTTTTTCCTTACCTGTGGGGCCAAAGGGTTCCCCTGAATATCGTGCGATGTGGCGATAATATAGACAGATCGTTTTTTCACCAATTCTTATCGAGGCCAAAAATGGACTCACTTTGAGATCGCAAGATCGAGAAAAAAATGGTGGTGATGTAAGGACTGTCCTGGTAAAGCAGGTAAACTGATCCACAGAATGTGTATTTCAGCTAAGACGTATTTATGACCAATATGATTGCCGACGAGACGGTGGCGAAATCCAGCGTGCTCTCTGTCTTTGACTTTGATGGGACGTTAACACACCACGACAGCTTTATTCCTTTCCTGCGCTTTGCCTTCGGGAAACGCTACTTCGCGGGCCGTCTGGTGCGTATGGCGCTGCCCACGCTCCACTGCGTGCGTCGCAAGCTGACGCGCGATGAGCTAAAGGAAGTGCTGATCAAAACGTTCCTGACGGGCGTGGATGAACGCTGGTTGCGCCAGCAGGCGGAAGCGTTTTGCGAAAAATACTGGAGCAAGCTGATGCGCCCCGAAGGGGTTCTGGCCGTGGCGGCAGAGGTGAATTCCGGTGCGGAGGTGACCATCTGTTCCGCGTCTCCGGCGCTGGTGCTTCAGCCGTGGGCTGACAAACTGGGCATTAAGCTGATTGGCACGCAGCTGGAAGTGAAAGACGGCAAGCTGACGGGGCGCATCACGGGCCATAACTGCCGCTGCGCCCAGAAGGTGGCCAGGCTGGAAAAAGTGTATGGCGATCTGAACGCCTATCACCTGCGCGCCTGGGGGGACACCCGCGGTGACCACGAGCTGCTGGCGGCGGCGCAGGATCCGCACTGGCGGCACTTCCACCCGCCGCGCAAGCGCCGCAATTCACCCATCAAGTAGCCTTTTTGCCGGGTGGCGGCTGCGCCTTACCCGGCCTACATTCGAACTGTAGGCCCGGTAAGCGAAGCGCCACCGGGCGGTACATCAGGCTTCTCGTTTCCCCGGGAACATCACGCTCGCAATAATTCCCAGCGCCAGCACGCCCAATACCACAAACAGGCTGGCCGTCGCGCCAATGCTGTAACCGTGATGCCAGAAGTGATCGGTGGCATTTAACCCCAGCTTGAACGCCACGAAGAACAACAGCAGCACCACCGCTTTCTCGAGATGCACCAGATACTGCTTCAGCGCTTCCAGCACGAAGTAAAGGGTACGCAGGCCGAGAATAGCGAACATCATGGCGCTGTAGATAATCAGCGGCTCGCGGCTGACGGCGATAATGGCCGGCACGGAGTCAAATGCGAACATCACGTCTGAGAGTTCCACCACCGCCACGCAGAGCAGCAGCGGGGTCGCATAGCGCTTCGCCTTCTTCACGCGCCCAACCATCACGTCCTGGTTTTCCGGCTTTTCAAGCTCCGCATCCACCTCTTTCTGCGTCAGAATAAAGGCGTTGCTGCTGATTTTCGGCCAGACCGGATAGAAGCGTTTCACCAGGCGATAGGCGAGATGACCCGAGTAATCTTCCACTTCGTCACTCTCTTCATTGCGTCGGAGCATCATTACCGCCGTCCAGCCGACGACCAGCGCGAAAATCACCTCGACGTAAGGCCCCAGACTTAACAGGCTGGTGCCGATAGCCACGAAAATACCGCGGAAGACAATCGCCCCCAGCACGCCCCAGTAGAGCACGCGGTGACGGTACTTATCCGGCACGCCGAACCAGGCGAAGATCGCCATCATCACAAACAGGTTATCGACGGAGAGCACCTCTTCCAGCGCATAGCCGGTGAGGAACAGGCTCGCCATCTCGGCGCCGTGGTGAACGTACAGGAACCCGGCGAAGGCCATCGCCATCATGACCCAGAAGAGGGACCACATTGCGGCGCTTTTCAGCGAGATCGGTTTATCGTGACGGTGCATAAAGAGGTCGATAAACATCGCCCCAACGGCCATCACTACAAAGACAACAACGGTTTCCGTCGGGAAACCGAGATGAGCAGCAGACATACAAAACCCTTTTATAGAGGCAAAGCACAGCACCATGCAGGCTGGCGTAAACCAGCAGAGAAAAAGGGTGGGCTGTTTATCACATCCACCCTCAAAACCGCAGCGCGACGGCCGCGTAAGGGGTGTACTTTACCTTACCAGATGGGGATTGCACATCTACCGTTTAGGCGCTCATGCCACGCAAACGCTGCAGCACTGCGACCAGAACCGCCACAGACCAGCCTACCATCAATGCGCCCACCAGTCCTTCCACCCCGCCGATGAGCCGCCAGTGCTGGGGTAACGTGACGTCGCCGTACCCTACCGTCGCGTAGCTGACCAGCGAAAAGTAGAAGCTGGTGTTCCAGTCATTAAACGCGTCGATGACAAAATAAAAGGCAGCAAACAGCCCGGCCTCCAGGAGATGGGCGAAAATCATAGAGATCACGATACCGACATTGCGTAAAACAATGCGTACCGCAGAATCGACGTCTAACGTGATGAATTTTAAAACACCAAACATCCACAGCGAATGAATGACCACGGTTAGGGTAAGCAAAATAATAATGCTGAGTAGCTGCATGGTACGTGCTCTGACCAAAAGGAGTATGGCCCCGCGAGCGCGGCGGGGCATCTGGTCGAAGCTTAGTCGAAGGGAGAGGAAAAGTTGGTGCAATAATTGCGTTACGTGATTATTTCTCTGCCGGCACGTCCTGCTTGCGGCTGGTCAGTAGCCTTGAGCGATATCCGCAGCGCACTATCTGTGAGTCACCTCTTATTTACATCATTTAAACCTTCCATTAACTGGATAAAAAGAACGCGCCGTCGCTATAGTGGTTTTGTTTAATAAAACTAAGTTGTACCTAATAAAACAAAGAACACACCCTGCGAGGATACAATGACAGAACATTTACGTAACGGCGCGACCGCCACCGAGGACATAGAAAGAGAGACGATGCGGAAGGTGATCTGGCGTATTCTTCCGTTTCTGATTGTCAGTTACCTGGTCTCGATTATCGATCGCGGGAATATCGGCATGGCTTCGCTGCAGATGAATGAGGACCTTGGCCTCAGCAAAGCGGCGTTTGGCTTCGCCAGCAGCCTCTACTTCGTGGCCTATTTCCTGTTTGAGGTGCCGAGCAACCTGGCCATGCAGAAAGTCGGCGCCCGGCTGTGGATCCCGCGCATTATGATCAGCTGGGGCATCGTCTCCATGGGCATGGCGCTGGTTCAAAATACCACGTCGCTCTATATCGTCCGTTTTCTTCTCGGAGCAGCGGAAGCAGGCTTCTTCCCCGGCGTCGTGCTGTATCTGACCTGGTGGATCCCTGCCCGCTACCGCGCGCGCATTATTGCGTCCTTTATGGTCGCCATCCCGCTCGCTAACTTCATCGGCTCCCCGCTTTCCGGATTGATACTGTCGCTGGATGGCTGGCTGGGTCTTCGCGGCTGGCATCTGCTGTTCATTATTGAAGGCTTACCTGCGGTGCTGCTGGGTATTGCGGCCTGGTTTATTCTCCGGGATCGCCCTCATCAGGCGAAATGGCTCAGCGATGAACAGAAAAAGTGGCTGGAAACCACCCTTGAGACCGAGCGTAGCCAGCAAAAGAACATTGGACACCAGACGACGTGGCAGTTGCTGAAGCATCGTCAAATCTGGCTGATGGCGCTGATTTACGCGGGCGCATCGTCCGCGGGCACCACTATTAGCGTCTGGTCTCCTCAGCTGCTGAAATCCTTCCATCTTGATAATCTTCAAACCGGTCTGTTTAACGCCATTCCTTACGGTCTGGCATCGGTTCTGATGATTGTCTGGGGACGACACTCCGATCGCACCAATGAACGCCGCTGGCATACTGCGCTGACGCTGTTCATGATTGCCGCCGGCGTGTTCGCTGCCTTTGTCAGCGTCTCGCTCTTTGCCACTCTCGCGATCCTGAGCATTATCCTGACGGGCGCGTATTCGATGAAAGGGCCTTTCTGGGCGCTGGCGTCCGGCTGGATGAGCAGCTCCTCGGCGGCGGCAGGGCTGGCCGCGATTGGTGCCATCGCGAACCTGATTGGCGGGGCGGTCATGGTAAATGCCTACGGCATGATCAGCGAGCAAACGGGCAGCTACACGCTGGCTATGCTTCCGCTGGCCGTGCTGTGCCTGGCCGGGGGTATCGCGGTACTCATTATGGGACGACAGGCACGCAACGCTCAGCTACACGAAAAACAGGTCACACATTCGTGATGACAGAAGCGGGACACATGTCCCGCTTCTGCGTTTAAAGATTTTCTTCCGCCGCGTCGCTCGTTTCACCAAAGAACTGCTGACAGAAGGACTTACTGGCTCCCATTTTCTGCGACAGACGGCTGGCCGCCGCCTTCATCAACGGGCCTATCTCCTTCTCACGACGATCTTCCGTCAGCCGTGAGATGGGGCCGGTCAGGGCTAACGCCGCAACCAGCTTGTCGTGAACGCCGAAGACAGGCATCGCAAACGCCGCGGTGTGGGGATCGCGTGCGCCTGACGTGTAGAAAGGGAGTTCAGCGTCGCCCTCCGGCAGGCTCTCATTGAGCCCCCAGTGGCGCAAGACCTTACTGATGGCCGAATTATCGAGCGGGAACTGGCTGCCGGGAAGATTGCTGTGTCGCAGGCCGTGCGACGCTTCCGCGCGAAACAGGCAAAGGCGCTGCCCGCCCTCCAGCACATACCAGCTGGCACTCTCCTGAGACGCCAGGGAGAGCGCCTGAAGCTCTGGCTGAACCACCCGCGAAAGATGGAAAGATTGTTCATACAGCTTGCCGAGGTAAAGCAGACGTGGGCCAAGCGCATAATTGCCGTCTTCATGCCTGACGACGTAATTCATCCGTTCAAGAGAATTCATCAAGCGGTAAACCGTGGTTTTGTGATAACCCGACAGCTGTGCCAGCGCGGTCAGCGTCAGGCTCTCCTCTCCAGGACGGAAGCAATCCAGTAAAGCCAGCGCTTTTTCAACCGCTACAACGCCTTCATTCCCCATCATTATCTCCTTGTTAGCCCGGCAGTGAGTGTACCTCAAATTTTGTGAGTCACTTCGTGTTTACATCACAAACGCCACCTCGGGTCTGGCTAAAAGGAAAGCAACACCGCTATAGTTGTTTTGTTCTGTACACCTGCGTTGTACTAAGTAAAACAACATGGAGGCATTCATGTCCGTTTCTGAAAAAAAACCGATTAATCGCCAGTTCGAACGCGTTTCTGTCGAGGACGTTCGTCGGGCTGCCGAGTATCAGGCCGCCATTCTGGCCGACGTCGCCGGTCGCCGCGGTACGCTTCACGGCCGCATCAAACCGCTGGCTCCTCACATGTCCGTTGCGGGTCCGGCCATCACCGTGGAAGTCCGTCCGGGTGATAATCTGGCGATTCATGCCGCGATGGCGGTTGCGCAACCCGGCGATGTCCTGATCGTCGATGGCAAAGGCGACCTGAGCTGCGCGCTGCTGGGCGAAATCATGGCCACTCAGGCTCAGGCGAGCGGCATTGCGGGCATCATTATTGACGGTGCTGTACGTGACGCCGATTCCCTGAGCAAAGGTCACTACCCTGTCTTTTCTGCCGGTCTGAACCCCTGCGGCCCGACAAAGTTAATTTCTGGCCGGGTTAATCATCCCATTTCAGTCGCCGGGGCGACGGTTCAGGCCGGGGATCTGGTTGTCGCGGATATCGACGGCGTGGTCGTCATCCCGCGTGATGAGGTTCAGCAGGTCATCGCGCTGGCAAAAGAAAAGCTGGAGATGGAGACCCGGCGTCTTGCCGCCATCCGTGAAGGCGATTTGCGTCCACACTGGCTAGATGACGCGCTTCGTAAGGCAGGTATGTTAGCCGACGGGGAGACGCTGTGATGGGGGGCAAAGACGTAATTCTGGTTACCGGAAGCGACCTGGCGGAGCAGGCCATGGTGATGCTGCAGGGCTTTGAGGTGGTGTTTGCGGGCCGCCAGCCGACAGAAGATGACCTGATCGCGCTGTGTGAACGACACAATCCCGTGGCGATTCTGGTTCGTTACGGCCGGATCACCGCGAAAGTCATGGATGCCGCCCCGGCTCTGCAGGTTATTTCCAAGCACGGAAGCGGGATCGATGTGATAGACCAGACGGCAGCGGCCGAGCGCAATATCGCCGTCCGCGCGGCCCCAGGCGCAAACGCGGCGGCAGTGGCTGAACATACCTGGGCGCTGATCCTCGCCTGCGCAAAGTCCGTGGTGCCTCTGGACAAGCGGCTGCGGGACGGGCACTGGGATAAGGCGACGCATAAATCCATTGAGCTGGAGGGATTAACCCTGGGGCTAATCGGATTGGGCGCTATCGGCTCGCGCGTGGCAACTATTGGTCATGCCTTCGGCATGAAGGTGCTGGCTTACGATCCCTATGCTAAATCGATGCCTGCCCTGTGCGAACGTGCAGAGACGCTGACCGGACTTCTTTCCCGTTCCGATGTCATCTCTTTGCACTGTCCGCTAACCGATGAGAATCGGGGAATGATCAATAGCGAGGCGCTCGCACACTGCAAACGGAACGCCATTCTGGTCAATACGGCACGCGGTGGACTGATCCACAGTGAATCGTTACTGGCGGCGCTCCGGGATGGCACGCTGCACAGCGCAGCGCTGGACAGCTTTACCCAGGAGCCGCTGACGGCGCCGCATCTCTGGCAGTCCGTAGAAAACGTGGTGATTTCACCGCATATCGGCGGCGTTACCGCCGCGTCATACATCAAGATGGGGACCGTGGCCGCGGGCAATATTCTGGCCGTGACGGATGCCACCACCGTCAGCCCGTAAAGCCAAGCGTGACGAGTGGCAGCGCGCTGATGTCACTTGTCTTCTGCTGTGTAGAGACATTAAAGTTGTATCCTTTAACCTGAAAAAGACTTTAAAGTTGTAAAGTTTTAAAAAAACACATACAAAACATGATGCTAAGTGTGTATCACACGCTGTTCCAACATTATACCTTGATGTTCTTGCAGGAACTGCAATTTACAGGAGGAAAAAGGTGTTTTTGTAGTTATCTGGCGTTACGTGACAGTGTTGGTCAGATACTTCCACCTCTTCAGAGTTAAAGTTTGATATATGGGAAAAAAAACGCTCCCGGACGGGAGCGTAAGCCAGTGACTTCGGCGTCAAATGAGGGTCTAACAAGTGGAGCTGCGGGTTAATTCTGGGTGATCTGACTGCGATGCTTATCAGCCTGCTGCTGGTGAACAACGGAAGACTGACCATTATTCGCCTTCTCATGTACAGCTGCGGCCTTCTCATGCTCGCTCATTTCAGAAAATGACTTTGCTGTTTCGTTGGTAGCTCCGGGTTTAGCTTTCATCATTTTTTTATGCATTTCAGCCATGTCCTGGTGGGCAGCAGAATTGCTGTTTTGCATCATGTCATGGGACATTGCGGCCTGATCGTGACTGCTCATATCCATCATTGTCATGCTGTCTCCCTGAATTGCACTTTTTTCAGCAGATGACTGCATCTGGTGGGCAGGTGCCTGTGCATTATTTACCTGGTCATGCATGTTCATTGTCTCTGCAGCCATGGCAGATGAAGCGGCAGCCATAATGGCAACAAATGATACGAGAATCTTTTTCATGGTTGGGTCTCCGGTGTTTACATACCCAAACAATCAATGGCTTATAACAGAGAAAGCAGTTGATCTCAGGGCGGGTTAATCATCACTCCAGGAACCAGGTGATTGTGTTATCACGCTGCTCCTGATTTATGAATAATTATAAAAAACCGCCTCTGTTTATCGCGTGACTGAATGATGACAATTTTGTCACCTTCCAGGTTTCTCCTGAACAACGGGATTAATCCATTAACAGGCGCACTTTGAACACAATTTCACGCCCCTGCTGTTCTGCTGACAGCTCGCCGCCGTGAGCATGAATGATCGACCTTGTAATTGATAATCCCAGCCCCGCGCCTTCCGTGTTGTAGAACCTTGATGAGTCTGCGCGATAGAACCGGTCAAACAAACGTTCCAGATTAGCGGGAACCTGGCCGGACATCGTATTCGTAATCATCACGTTCACACAGTCACTGTCACGCTCAAGGTGTATCGCTGTACAGGTGTTATCGGGAGAATACTTGATTGCATTGGAAAGCAGGTTACTGAAAGCACGTCGGAGCATATCGCTGTCTCCGGCAACAACGCCCTCTCCTTCAACCGTGATTGTCTTTCCTGTTTCGTCTGCCAGGGGCTCGAACAACTCACGTAATTCATTCAGTTCGGCTGCCAGATCCACATCATGTTTATCCAGCCGCAGCAGACCATGCTCTGAACGTGCCAGAAAAAGCATGTCACTGGTCATTCGTGACAACCTTTTCAGTTCTTCCAGGTTAGCGAATAAAATTTCGCGGTAATGCGAAACATCCCTTTCCTTAGCCAGTGCAAACTGCGTCTGCATCATCAGATTACTGACTGGTGTGCGCAGCTCATGCGCGATGTCAGACGAGAAATCTGACAGTTTCCGGAATGCCCCCTCCAGGCGATCAAACATATTATTGAACTCCTGCATGGTCTCAGAGATTTCCGGCGGAGCCAGATCGGGATTTAGACGCTGATCCAGGCTGTGTACGGTCATGGAGGAAGCCAGACTGGTCATTTCCCGTAGCGGTTTCAGACCAATACGTGTGGTCAGCCAGCCCAGAAAAACAGAAATAAAGACCAGACCGATATTGAACCAGAACAGCCAGGTACTGAGTTTGTCCATAAACAGGGTGTGATACCCAGTATCCGTGGCAACCGTAATGATGACATGTTTGCTTTTACCCTGTTCCGGCGTCACGGCAACCCGCCGCGAGATACTGCGGTACACGGTGTTATTTTCTTCCGTCTGGATCATATAGTCGAGAATATCACCCGACTTATTAAGCAGGACCGCTGGAACAACAGAATTTTTGGCATAGAGTTCAACAATTTTTTCATTTTCCATGTTTTTTATAGAAATGAATAAGCCATTGTGCCCCACCATCGCATCGTTTATTTTTTCTGATAATGACTTAATATCCGTTTTGTTCCTGAACGTCTCTGTTTTAAGAAACTCTTCGGTGAGCTGAAGTTTACCTGTCAGAAAATCGCGGTCCTGATTATCGAAATAGCCATTAAGGGTGCTAATCAGGATAAAACTTGATAACCACCATACCGTAAGCATCACCGCAGAAAAAATCAGGCTCAGGCGTGTGGTCAGGGAAATTTTGAACCTCACTCTTCTCTGATCTCCAGGACATATCCGGCACCGCGAACGGTATGGATCAGTTTTGGCTCAAAGTCATCATCAATTTTACTTCTCAGACGTCTCACGGCGACATCAATCACATTCGTATCACTGTCAAAATTCATGTTCCAGACCAGGGACGAGATAAGACTCCTGGGTAACACTTCTCCGGTGCGTTGCAGCAGCAACTCAAGCAGAACGTATTCTTTACCGGTGAGATGGATCTTCTTCCCCGAACGGATCACGGTCCGGCGCACCATATCAACGGTCATATCGGCGATGGTGCAGACTGTTGCGGCCTGCGAGCGTGCCCGGCGCAGTAGGGTTCTTACACGTGCAACCAGCTCCGTAAAATCAAAGGGCTTAATCAGGTAGTCATCTGCGCCAAGCTCCAGTCCTTTCACTTTGTCCCGCACGTTGTCCTTTGCGGTTAAAAACAGGACCGGTTCTTCGTGCCCGGACTCCCTCAGTGCGCTGATGATTTGCCACCCGTCGAGGAAAGGCAGCATCACGTCCAGTATTATCAAATCATACTGTCCCTTCGACGCGGCCCCGAGACCATCGCGGCCATTATTAAAGAGATCGGCCTGATAGCCTTCCTCAACCAGTCCCTGCTGCAGGTAACGACCTGTTTTTTGTTCGTCTTCAACGATTAAAATACGCTGCATGGTCAACTCGCTGATATGAAAGTAAAAATCTCACGCATGAGCTTTGGCTGTCCCCTAGCTGACCTGAGACGGAGCAAGCATTCCGAGCCACGCTACGGCGCCCAGAATGATAATCGCAACAACGAATTCTGTCAGGATGCTGTTTCGCATCAGGGCAACGCTGCGATCATAATTCCCTTCCCTGACCATAACTTCAAGCCGGGGACCCAGGTGAAACCGGTTTGCTGCAGCCAGAAGAAGCATCAGAACAAACAGAGCCGTCTTGGCAAGCAATATCCTCCCCCAGGAACTGTTGAATAAGGGAGTTAAGTTACCCTCAGCAATATACAGATAGTTGACCAGCGCACTCAGGATCAGGGCTACAACAATCACCGTTCCTGCCGTGGCAAATTTTGCCAGGGAGTCAGATATCACAATGACGCTCTGTGCATTATGCTCGTTTCTGCGCATCAGCAGGATAGCAAATGCAACCAGAGCACCTGTCCAGGCACCTGCAGCGCCGAGATGGGTCAGATCGCTCAGTAAATGGAGATAGTAATGCAGACCGTCATGCATAACGGCGTGTCCTCCCCAGGCAAGTGTAGCCAGCGCCACGCCCCCACTCATCGTCATCAGCAGGCAGGACAATACTCTCTTATTAGTGTAAAGGAACAAAGCACCGAGTGTGGTAAACAGGGCACAGAGCCTGACAATCCAGCTAATACCCACATCAGTTTCTTCTATCACCATCTCGATAACATGGATGGATAATTCTCTGAGGTCAGTTACTCCACTCATGGCATTAGATACCAGGAGCATATTAATGCCAGTAAGAATGATGCCTGTAACAACAGCAAAAGTTATAAACGACCTGAAATTAGTCAGGTTATAGGTTTCATGTCTGACACCGCTTATTCCATATATCTGAAAAAATGGCAATCCAAATATTACCATCAAATCCAGATAAAGAAGAAAACGAATAACAATCATAATCAGGTCGTTCATAATATTACTTCACTGTAAAGGTGTAATTACCGGTAATAGGGTGCGTATCTGAAGAAACCGCGCGCCAGTCAACACGATAAGTGCCAGCGGGTAAAGGCTCTCGCGGAATAATGACCATCGATTTAGGGTCAGCGCCTGGCGCCACTTTTGCCGCGACCGGCATCGGAGAATGTGATGACATGCCTTTCATACCCGTCATCGTTAATTTTGCACCTGAGAATTTCACGGTCAGATTTTCCGAGAAATTAAGCTGAATCTTTTCCGGGGCCGCTACGGCTGAATCAGCCTGTGGCACAGAGCTTTTTAATTCCGGATGGGCCATAGCAGAGAAAGCAACGCCCATAACGAGGCCACCTGTAAGAATGGCTTTATTTAAAATCGACATTTTATTTACCTGTTTAGTTGAGTGTTTTATATCAGTGCGTTAAAACCAGATTCTGGCTCCCGCCAGGAATACTACCTGATGGTCTTTCTCACCTTCTCTTTTCGCCATATCGGATGTTTTCCCGTAAAGTTGATTCCAGGAAACGCCTATATAGGGTGCAAACTCACGGCGTATTTCATAGCGCAGCCGGAGCCCCAGCTCTGTGTCAGTCAGTCCCCTGCCGCGACCCCGCGATTCATCATCCTGACTGTAGAAATTCACCTCATAGGATGGCTGGAGTATGAGCCGGTTAGTCAGTAAAACGTCGTATTCTCCTCCCAGACGAAGGGCTGCTTTTCCGCCATTACTGACAAAACCCGTAATTTCAGACTCAAAATTATAGAGTGCCAGCCCCTGAAAACCGACAGCAGCCCAGGTCCGGGCAGAAGCAGGTCTGAAATCCTGCCTGACACCCGCAACCAAATCCCACCATGGGCCAACCGCATGTCCCCAGAGTAACTGCGCTTCAGCCGCCTCCGTTTCCCCATTGCTTCGTTCACCTTCACTCTTTAGCCAAATCCGATCTGTGTCGCCTCCAATCCAGCTGTTAACACTCCAGCTGAAATTGTTGGTGTTATCCGACCGTTGCCATTCCAGTTGATCCAGCAGAACCAGATAATTAATCGCACTGTCGTGAATCGCATGCCCCTGTAAATTGCCGAATGCAGCCTTCCGGTCGGCATCGGTAACAGGCGGAATTGGCGTTCTGCTCTCAGTTACAATGGGCTCCATTGACGTCATCTCAGTGAAATTCTCATCTGCTGGCATCTGCATGGCAGACATGTCGTGCCCGGCGTGGGGATCTGCAGAGACGGAGCCCGCCGCAATAGAAAGCTGTGAGGTAAACAAACCGGCGACCAGAACAGGTATGGCCTTCAAATTTCTCTTCATTCGCATCATTCCTCCACCCGGACTTCACGAAACATTCCCATTTCCATGTGATAGAGCAAATGGCAGTGATACGCCCAGCGGCCAAGCGCATCTGCTGTCACTCTGTAACTGCGTTTTGTACCAGGGGGAACATCTATTGTGTGTTTACGAACCATGAAATTACCGTTTTCATCTTCCAGATCGCTCCACATACCATGCAGGTGAATGGGGTGAGTCATCATGGTATCGTTGATCAGCGTGATCCTGAGCCGCTCACCGTATTTCAGCAGCACCGGTGCGGCATCTGAAAACTTGATTCCGTTAAATGACCAGGCAAACTTTTCCATGTGGCCGGTTAAATGCAGTTCTATGGTACGGCCAGGTTCACGTCCGTCAGGATCCTCAAAGCGGCTTTTCAAATCCGCGTACGTGAGAACCTTTCTTCCGTTATTTCGAAGACCAATACCCGGATCATTTAATTTCGGAGAGACGCTCATCGCCTGCATATCAACCAGTGGGTTATCCGTTTCTGACGCAGGATGACTTTGCATACCCGGCATTCCGGCCATCCGGGAATGATCCATACCGGCCATGCTGCTGTGATCCATGGGCGCGGAGGATGTCCCGCTATCCGGAAGGCCAGCACCGTCCATAGACATCATCTCTCCGCTGTTATCCATGCCTCCCATCTGGCTGTGGTCCATTCCTGCCATATCATGTCCCATTCCCCCCATACCCATATCTTCCATGGTCAACAGAGGACGGGGATCGAGGGGGGGAACGGCAGCACTTAACCCCTCTCTCGTGGCCAGTGTCCCTCGAGCGTAACCGGTCCTGTCCATGGATTGTGCGAAGATGGTATAGGCCTCACCCTGAGGCTCCACAATGACATCATAGGTTTCGGCAACGGCAATCCTGAATTCGTCAACGGTAACCGGGTTTACATACTGGCCATCTGCAGCCACGACCGTCATTTTCAGCCCGGGGATACGGATATCGAAATAGGTCATTGCCGAGCCGTTGATAAACCGTAAGCGTATCTTTTCACCGGGACGGAACAGTCCGGTCCAGTTTTTCAGCGGGGCCTGCCCGTTCATGAGATAGGTGTAGGTGTAGCCACTGACATCCGCGAGGTCAGTCGGATTCATTTTCATTTCAGCCCACATTTTCCGATCGGCAATGGTGGCTGACAGCCCCCTGGTATTCACGTCGCGGAAAAAAGAGCCAACGGTTGGTTTATTGAAATTGTAGTAATCCGACTGTTTTTTTAATTTTTTCAGCAGGCTGTGAGGATTTTCATCGGTCCAGTCAGACAACATGACCACATGCTCACGATCGTAAGTAAACGGTTCTGGCTCCCCGGCATCGATGATAATGGCACCGTATACCCCCTCCTGTTCCTGCAGACCGGAATGGCTGTGGTACCAGTAAGTCCCGTTCTGCTTAACCTTAAAGGTGTAAACGTAGGTATCATCAGGCTCTATGCCCATAAAACTCAGCCCCGGAACACCATCCATATTGGCCGGAAGAATAATGCCGTGCCAGTGAATGGACGTCTGTTCATTAAGACGGTTTTTGACCTTCAGGGTAATGGTGTCACCTTCTTTCCAGCGAAGAACGGGCCCCGGCAGGCCTCCATTGATTGTTTTGGCCTGACGCTCACTGCCCGTGATATTGACGGCCGTTTCACCAATGGTCAGGTCAAACTGAGTACCCTGCAGGGATGCGGCAACTGGCAGGCTCAGACTGGAACGCGCATTGAAACTCCATACGCCAAGACTTCCGGCTACGCCAGAGAGGGTTAACCCCTTCAGGAAAGTTCGTCGAGACGTTTTCAACAGCATGCGCATTCCCTTATTTAAAGTATGGTTACTGACAGAATTCGAGAACCGATTTAAATTAAATTACTGGTTCATCCACTTACAATGAAATGAATCTAGCACACCTTAAGAAACAAATTCATTACAATCGTGTAATGTACATAGCTGTATTACATTTACGTCATCTTCCCCACAGGTTGATTATTTTTATATATGATCATAAGGACATCTTTTATGTACCTCAGAAGGTAATTACACATGAATATATTAATCACGACCACTGCGTTTACAGCTTTATTTTGTGGGGCAGCTTTTGCTCAGTCCAGTGATATTGCCCATGAAGCACATCGATTTGTTAATAATGCCTCAGCCGTCAGTCATGTGAATTCCTCGACGCATGAAAACTTACCGGACAGGGTTAATAAAAACAACACGCCCTCATTCTCTGAAATGAATGAACATGAAAGGGCCATTGTTGCTCATTCATTTATGAACAACAGCGCGTCCTATGCGCATCAGAAAATGATTGAGGAACATAAAAAAATGCTGTCCGGCAGTGATGCAAATTCAAAGACCTCGTCTTCTTCTTTTAACGAACTGAATGCCGGAGAAAAAGCCGCTCTCGTGCATGAGCAGGTCAATAATGCCGGTGCGGAAGCACATCAGACGCAGGCAAGAAAGCTTCGCGGGCTGTATTCGACCAGGTAACTGCAGGCGGGTTAGTGCTTAGCGTCAGGTGCGCAACAGGGCTTTACTGACGGGTTACGTAGCAGGACATGAGCCCCATATTGCTCTGCCGTAACCTGTTTCAGTCCCGTTAATCATCACCGTCGGGCTGGTCATACAGTTCCCAGAGCTTCAGGAGCAAACGGGAAACAAGATATGTTACAAAAATGACGACCATCAACGGTGCTCCCGATTAACTGACAGATGACACGCCTCCTGAAAACCCCTAGCATACGCCGCAGTGTTCATGCTAACGGCGAATTCCAGTAAATGTATTCTACCGATGTCGTAAAAGAAAATGCCTACCTTTCAGCCACCCGCTCGGGGCTGGAATCGAACGAGATCGCTACTCTTCAGCGCTCCTTGCCTTCCCGGTTTAATCTGCGGCATTTGAAAAAAAATGAATCATTAAAACTCGTACTGCAAAAGAAAGCGGGAAAATCACGTGTCGTGGCCTATAAATTTACGTCCGGTTCATTTAATTACACGGCGTATCGTATATCAGATAAAAAGTTCTATAACCTTTCCGATACTTCCGGGAAAGGCAGTCTCGATTATCCGTTACCGGCCACAGCAAGACTCAGTTCGCCTTTCAATCCTGCAAGACTTAACCCGGTATCGGGAAAAGTGAGTCCCCATAATGGCATTGATTATTCCATGCCCATGAACACGAAAATAGTCAGCGTCATCGACGGAAAAATCACCCGGGCCGAATACAACAGTACCATGGGATATTTTGTTGAAGTAACGGGAAAAGCCGGTGTTAAAACTCGCTATCTCCACCTCAATAAAATACTCGTTACTAAAGGGGCCAGGGTTACACGGGGAGGTGCTATTGCGTTATCCGGTAACAGCGGACGTTCATCCGGTCCTCATCTGCATTACGAGCTGGTCATCAATAACAACCCTGTTAACTCTCTGGCGTTCCGGGCAGCGGCACCCGCTGATAACAAACTCGAACAGCATGCCTTTGCGCATGCCAGAGACTACGAACGATACCTGGACTGATAACGGGACCGCGACGCGGCCCCGTCTGCCGGATTAATTTTTTTTATCGTTTTCACTTCCGTGATGTTGATGATCTCCATGCCCTCCGTGGCCGTGGAAAAGATGCATTAGCGGGCAGACCAGCAATAACAGATATGGCCAGTAACCTGCCACATGTGACCAGTGTTCGCGCAGGAGGGCAAATGCCGCGATCGCGGCGACAGCAATAAGCGCATAGGTGGTACTTTTCATACTGGACTCCTTCTGTTCGTAACTGACCCTTCACTCAGTGTTATTTCCCGAGCCTGACACTTTTCAGACGCAACGCATTCACAATGACGCTGACGGAGGAAAGAGCCATGGCCGCCGCCGCAATAACTGGCGACAGCAGTATTCCATACACAGGATAAAGCAGACCTGCAGCCACAGGCACGCCAAGTGCGTTGTAGATAAATGCAAAAAACAGATTCTGACGGATATTTTTCATGGTGATCTCTGACAGATGACGGGCCCTGTTCAGTATCATCAAGTCGCCTTTGAGAAGGGTGACTCCGGCACTTTCAATTGCCACATCTGTACCCGTTCCCATGGCTATACCCACGTCAGCCGCTGCCAGCGCCGGGGCATCATTCACACCGTCTCCGGCCATCGCAACCACATGGCCAGACTCTTTCAGTCGGGTTATCACTGCTTTTTTGCCATCCGGCAGAATTCCGGCTTCAACCTCATCTATTCCCAGTTTCCGTGCGACTGCTTCAGCAGTAAGCTGGTTATCCCCGGTGAGCATAACGATGCGGATCCCCGCCTGACGCAAAGCTTTAAGCGCATCCGGCGTGGTTGTTTTCACGGGATCCGAGATAGCTATCAGGCCTGCAAGGTCCCCGTCTGTGGCCACATAGATAACGGTAGCGCCTTCCATCCGCAACGTATCCGCAACGGCCTTTTGATTATCAATAACTATACTGTTTTCCTGCATAGCCAGTTCATTACCAATAACAACCCGTTGACCTTCGACATCGCCTGAGACACCTTTACCCGACGGTGCATCGAAATGAGTGACTGCGGGTATTGCGATCCCCTTTTCCTGTGCTGCTTTAACTACTGCCATACCCAGCGGATGCTGCGAGCCTTTTTCCACTGCGGCTGTTACACGCAAAAGAGATGTTTCCCCACCCGGATTGAGACTGATAATCCCTGTCACCGTAGGCGAACCTTCCGTGAGCGTGCCTGTTTTGTCGACAACCAGCGTGTCCACTTTTTCAAGACGCTCAAGGGCTTCGGCATTCCTGATTAACACCCCGGCCTGGGCTCCTTTGCCCACCCCCACCATTATCGACATCGGCGTGGCCAGCCCCAGCGCGCAGGGACAGGCAATAATCAGGACCGACACAGCCGCAATGAGACCGTGCGCCATCCTGGGCTCGGGCCCCCAGACAGACCAGATCACGAAAGCAACAACCGCGATAAGTATCACCAGAGGAACAAACCAGCCTGAAACGCTGTCAGCCATTCTCTGGATGGGGGCACGCGAACGCTGTGCATCAGCGACCATCTGAACAATTCGTGAGAGCATTGTTTCATCACCGACTTTCTCTGCACGGATGATGAGACTCCCTGTCTGATTAATGGTCCCCCCGATGACAGGGTCACCCTCCGTTTTGGTAACCGGCATAGATTCCCCGGTCACCATCGATTCATCAACGGTTGTTTTGCCTTCGATCACGATACCGTCGACCGGAATACTCTCTCCAGGTCTGATGCGGAGCTTATCGCCAGGCAGGACATCTTCCGCATTAATATCCGTTTCATGACCGTCATGATCCAGCCGTCTGGCGGTTTTGGGGGCAAGGTTCAGAAGCGCAGTAATGGCGCCTGAGGTTTGTTCCCGTGCCCGCAGCTCAAGAACCTGTCCCAGCAGAACAAGCACCGTAATAACTGCTGCGGCTTCAAAATAAACGGCCACCAGGCCATCCATGTTTCTGAACGATGCAGGAAACCAGGAGGGGAAGACGGTTGCAATGACGCTGTAAACCCAGGCTACGCCGGTCCCCATTGCAACAAGGGTAAACATATTCAGGGAGCGGTTACGTAACGACATTCCGGCCCGGGCGAAGAATGGCCAGCCACACCACAACACGACAGGGGAGGCCAGAAGCAGCTGCAGCCATGTGTTGTACTGTGGCGGTACTGTATTCCTCAACTCGGGAAACAGATGAGATCCCATTTCGAGTACCAGAACCGGAAACGCCAGCAACAACCCCAGCCAGAAGCGTCTTGTCATGTCGTGAAGTTCATCACTCGGCCCCGTGGATGCCGTAGCTACGAGCGGCTCCAGTGCCATTCCACAGACAGGACAGCTTCCGGGACCACTGCGGCGTATCTCCGGGTGCATCGGACATGTCCACACACCTTCAGAATTCTCTTTTTCCGCCTGGTGGTGAGGCTGTTTTATCTGATCAGGGCTAACTTCGTGATGATCGTGGTGATGGTGATGGGAATGTTCACTGGCATCTTCGGTAAGATAACGATCGGGATGGGCTTTAAATTTACTCTCACAGCTGGCGGAGCAGAAATAAAGTTGATGGTCCTGGTATCGAATGCTGCTGTGCGCCCTGTCGGGCAGGATGGCCATCCCGCACACGGGATCTCTCACCTTATGCAATACGTGGCCCTCGTCCGGGGATAATGTCTGCTCAGAAGCAGTCTGGTTGTTGTGTTGCACTGCATTGTCATTTTTCACAGTAACTCTCCTTATGCATACCGAAGCATCTTCTGTCTTCAGGGTATGTCATGGATGCGATTACCACGAATATCGCCGGCACAGGAGTGCCTGCTACCGGCGTCCCGTTATCAGCCGTTCCGCTGACTATTCGATTCGCTGGAAGACTTTTTTACTTCCATCCGGTGAGAATGCGATAACATCGTAAGCCTCTTTTCGGGCTCCCATCTCCATTCCAGGACTTCCTGCTGGCATACCGGGGGTGGCGAGACCGTATATACCTGAACCAGACTGCATTGCCTTATGTATCGTTGTCGCAGGCACATGGCCTTCAATGATCAAATTACCGGCAACCGCGGTATGACAACTTCGCAGTCCTGCAGGAATAGCATGCTTTTCTTTCAGGGCTGACAGCGCCTGATCATTCATGACGTGAGTTCGTACTTCAAACCCGTCTTTTTCCATCGCCTTGCCCCACAGGGAACAACAGCCACAGTTGTCAGATTTGTACATATCAATCACTTTTTCACTCGCCATCGCGGGCAGTGAAAGGCCGAGAGCCAGCGCCATCAGAACCACTTTTTTCATACTCACCTCTGTATATTATCGATTTAAACCCTGACGTCAGGGTGAATCAGTAAAGAAGGACACCCACAGGGGGTGCCCTTTCAGGTTCAGGACACGCTTTTTTTATGTCTGCGCAGCCAGATTAATTTGTAGGCGGCAGGAATAATGAACAGGGACAGCAGCGGAGCCGTGATCATCCCACCAATCATGGGTGCCGCGATACGGCTCATGACTTCTGAACCTGCACCGGTTCCCCAGAGTATTGGCAGCAGACCCGCAATGATCACCGCCACGGTCATGGCTTTCGGCCGGACACGCAGTACGGCACCATGATAGAGGGCTTCATCAAGGCCTTCCGGTGTGAACGTCTCTTTACGGGACAATTCCGGGTGCGCTTCAATGGCATGACGCAGATACATCAGCATGACCACGCCAAACTCTGCTGCCACCCCGGCCAGAGCGATAAACCCCGTTCCGGTTGCGACAGACATATGGAAGCCCTGCCAGTACAGGAACCATATCCCGCCAACCAGGGCGAACGGCAGGCTCATCAGGATCAGCAGGGCTTCATCAACCCGGCGGAATGCCAGATACAACAGGATGAAGATGATCATCACCGTCATCGGCACCATCAGCTTCAGTTTCTTGTTGGCATGCTCAAGCAGTTCAAACTGTCCGGAGAATGACACGCTGGTACCCGGTCTCAGTTTCACTTTCTGACTGATCGCCGTTTTAATGTCATTAACCACCGACACCATATCCCTGCCGCGCGCGTCAATGTAAATCCAGCTGGCTGGACGGGCATTTTCCGTTTTCAGCATAGTCGGCCCGGAAACGACCTTAATATCCGCAACATCGCCCAGCGTGATCTGCTGCTTCATCGGGGTCAGGATCGGCATCTGTTTCAGGGCCTGCGGGCTGTTCCGGTAATCCTGCGGATAGCGGATATTAATCGGGTACCGGGCCACGCCTTCAACCGTTTCCCCTACCGTCGCGCCGCCGATGGCTGATGAGATGAACAGCTGCACATCGCCCACCGTCATTCCGTAGCGGGAGGCTTTTTCCCGGTTGATATCCACATCAATGTAGCGCCCGCCTTCCAGTCGCTCTGCGAGAGCAGACACTACGCCGGGTACGGTTTTGGCGACCGCTTCGATACTCTGCGCCGTTGCATCGATATCGGACAGAACCGTTCCGGACACCTTGATACCTATCGGGCTTTTGATCCCGGTTGAGAGCATATCAATACGGTTACGGATTGGCGGCACCCAGAGGTTTGCCAGCCCCGGTAAACGGACGGTCCTGTCGAGTTCTTCAATAATCTTGTCAATCGTCATGCCTGGACGCCACTGATCCTCAGGTTTGAGCTGGATCGTGGTTTCAACCATTTCGAGCGGTGCGGAATCCGTGGCGGTCTCTGCTTTACCGGTCTTGCCAAATACAGAGGCCACTTCAGGAACGCTTTTGATTAACTTGTCCGTCGTCTGCAGGAGCGCTGCAGCTTCAGCCGGAGAGACACCCGGCAGGGTCGACGGCATATACAACAGGTCGCCCTCGTTAATCTTCGGCAGAAACTCACCGCCCACCTGGCTCAGCGGCCAGATAACGGTGAAAATGGACAAGGCCGCAACCAGCAGGGTTGTTTTTGGCCAGTGGAGAACCCGCAACAGCAATGGATGATACGCTTTGATCAGTACCCGGTTCAGGGGGTTACTGGTCTCTGCAGGAATTTTCCCCCGGATCCAGAATCCCATCAGAATCGGAATGACGATGATGGCCAGCGCGGCCGCGCCCGCCATGGAGTACGTTTTCGTGAATGCCAGCGGGCCAAACAGACGTCCTTCCTGACCTTCCAGGGTAAAGATAGGAATAAAGGACAGGGTGATGATCAGCAGGCTGATAAACAGTGCGGGTCCCACTTCAACGGAGGCATCGGTAATCACCTTCCAGCGGGTGGCGTTGTCAATCTGCTCACCCGGATGCTGATGATCCCACTCCTCAAGCCGCTTATGCGCATTCTCAATCATCACAATGGCGGCATCCACCATCGCACCGACGGCAATCGCTATCCCTCCCAGCGACATGATATTGGCGTTCAGTCCCTGGAAGTGCATGACGATAAAGGCGATACACAGACCAAGCGGCAGAGAGATAATCGCCACCAGGGCAGAACGTACGTGCCACAGGAACAGGGCACAGACGATGGCCACCACGATAAACTCTTCCAGAAGTTTGGAACTGAGGTTATCAATCGCCCGGTCGATGAGCTGGCTGCGATCGTAGGTGGTCACGATTTCAACGCCTTCCGGCAGGCTGGCCTTCAGCGTCTCAAGTTTATCCCTCACTGCCGTGATAACGTCGCGTGCATTTTTACCCGACCGCAGGATCACCACGCCGCCAGCGACTTCGCCCTGGCCGTTCAGCTCGGCAATACCACGCCGCATTTCAGGCCCGGTCTGCACGCGGGCAACATCCCGCAGATAAACCGGCACGCCGTTCTCGCCTGTTTTCAGGACGATGTTATTAAAATCATCAATGCTCTGAAGATAACCGCTGGCACGGACCATATACTCAGCTTCGGCCATTTCAACGGATGAGCCACCGGCCTCCTGGTTAGACGATTCAAGGGCCTGTTTCACTTCGGGCAGGCTGATACCATACTGAGACAATTTTACCGGATTGACCTGAATCTGGTACTGTTTCACCACGCCGCCAACCGAAGCGACCTCAGCCACGTTCGGGATGGTTTTCAGCTCAAATTTCAGGAACCAGTCCTGCAGAGAACGCAGTTCTGAAAGGTCGTGTTTTCCGCTGCGATCGACAAGGGCATATTCAAATATCCAGCCCACCCCCGTGGCGTCCGGACCGATTTCAGAACTCACACCGGCGGGCAGTTTTCCCTGTACCTGGTTCAGGTACTCCAGCACGCGGGAACGGGCCCAGTACAGATCGGTGCCGTCTTCAAAAATGACATACACATACGAATCACCGAACTGTGAAAAACCACGCACGGTTTTTGCGCCAGGCACGGACAGCATGGTGGTGGTAAGTGGATAGGTGACCTGGTTTTCTACAATCTGCGGGGCCTGGCCGGGATAGCTGGTTTTGATAATGACCTGCACATCTGACAGGTCAGGCAAGGCATCGACAGGCGTGTTAATAATCGTCCATGTGCCCCAGATGCTGAGAAACAGGGCCCCCATCATGACTAGGAAACGGTTGGCGACAGAGCGCCGGATAATCCATTCAATCATCGTCGTCTCCTCAGTGCCCTGAATGCATATTTACAGGCTGGTCAGACATTGCTGGCATACTGCTTTCTGTTTTTTCAGGGTGGCGCATACGTTCCAGTGCGCCCGTAATATTGGCTTCAGAGTCAATGAGGAACAGGCCACTGACCACCACGGTATCGCCTTCATTCAGGCCGGAGCCGATGCCGGACTGTTGCTGTGACTCATGCAGAACGTGGATCTGTTTCGGCACAAACTTGCCTTCATCATCAACAGTAATCACGCGCTGTTCTTTGCCGGTATCGATAACGGCCTGGCTTGGTATCAGCAGCATCTCCTGGCTTCTGGTATTCAGTTTCAGATAGGCATTCATGCCCGGCTTGAGAAACTCATCCTTATTAGAAACCTGGAGACGGACCTGAAGCGTACGGGTTGTCTGATCCACGCTGGGAAGAATATTCCATTTTTCGACATGGAATGTTTTATCCGGATAAGCCGGTACCGAAATTTCAAACTGCGACGTATCTTTCAGCAGATAGGCGATAGATTCTGGCACTGCAGCGCTGATCCAGACCGGGTCCATTCCCTGAATCTGAGCCACCACCTTATCTTTCGAAATATTCATGCCGGTGCGCAGGTCAAATGCAGTAATGACACCATCAATAGGTGCTTTAATGGTAAAACGGGTCTGAATGCTCCGGGTAGAACGCAGTCTCTGAATATCCTCTTCCGGCATACCTGCCAGGCGAAGCCGTTCCAGAACGCCTTTAATTTGCGTGGAAGTACCACCGGTGCTGGATAACAGAAGGAATTCACTCTGTGCTTCCACCCAGTCCGGAATGGTAATATCGATAAGTGGCGTCCCCTTCTTCACATGATCGCCAATCGTCATGGGGTAGACTTTTTCGACAAACCCGTCAGAACGCGCCTGCACAATAACAAACTGATACTCGTTATAGCTGACATTAGCCGGGATTGTCTGAGAATAATTCAGCATTCCTCGCGTGACTTTTTGCGTTTTTAATCCCAGATTCTGAACCTGGGTTGGGTCGATACGGATCCCGCCACTGCTTTTATCGCCACTGTCATCAGCATATTTTGGCACCAGGTCCATATCCATAAAGGGCGATTTTCCGGGTTTATCAAATTTGGTATCCGGTTTCATTGGGTCATACCAGAAAAGCACCTTTCGTTCCGGTGCCTTTTGTTCTGTTTTTTCTGTCTTTTGTGCTGAGTTTACATACTGCCAGGCAGTAACCGATATCAGCCCCCCTGCTATGAGGCTGCTGATAATTATTGCAGCATATTTTATCTTTAAAGAAGCCATACAATTTTCCGCTAAAAAATCAAAACACCTGGCATATGCGCCTGACGGTTAACTCACACATATACCTATGTGAATGTACAGGCGCACAGGATGTAATCGCTCCGGACAGCCAATCAGGACTGCGTCACGTTAATGCTTTTGAGTAAGGAGATATTGCCCTGCTGAATAAACGAGAAATCGACATGGTTGCCTGTTTTCAGGGCATTAATAGCATCGTCTGCATTAACAAAAGTAAAGCGCATGGTCATTGCAGGCCAGCCCACCGCTGGAATTGCTTCATGCGAAATGGTGATTTTCTTAGTATTCATATCAATGTCTTTAACGACACCGGTGCCCTTGATAACTTGCTGTACCGAAGCATCACTGGCAGTATTCATATCGCCATGCTGATGTGTTTCAGCATGAAGACCGGCAGAAAACATGACAGAGAAGGCACCAAATAAAACGGCTTTAAGTGAATTACGCATTTTAATTTCCTGATTAATTAAATAAATTTACTCTACCCAACCGCCACCCAGCGCGGTAAACAGATTAATTTCGTTAACCTGCCGGGAATAGGTAAGATCGAGAATGGTTTGCTGGGTAGCGAAGAGGGAACGTTCTGCATCCAGCACTTCGATGTAACTGACAGCACCACTTGCATACAATCCTCTGGCACGCTGGAGAGTTATCTGAAGTGAATCAAGATAACGCTGCTGTGACTCAAGTTGCTGGCTAAGGCTGTCGCGCAGCGCAAGCGTGTCGGAAACATCCTTAAAGGCTGACTGAATTTTTTGTTCGTAATTAACCACCGACTGTTGCTGGCGAATTTCAGCCAGCTTCAGATTGGCTTTATTCCTGCCAGCATTAAATATAGGAATTTCAATTTTAGGGATAAAATTCCACATTCCACTTCCTGACGTAAACAGGCTGGACAGCTCCGTACTGCTTGCGGAAAGACCACTGGTCAGGGTAATTGAGGGGAAAAAGGCCGCTCGCGCTGCGCCAATATTGGCATCAGCCGCTTTCAGCTGATATTCCGCTTCCATAATATCCGGTCGCTGCAGCAAAATTTGTGAAGACAGATTTGGTGGCAATTTTACTGGGGCTATCTCCCCGCCTTTCATCCCTTTTTCTGACGGAAGTGCGCGGTACGTTCCCAGCACCAGTTGCAGGGCATTGTTTGCCTGAGCCAGATCGCCTTCTCGTTTGGCTATTTCGGCGCGGGTACTTTCGATTTGTCCTCGCGCCTGTTCAAGTGCCAGAACGTTCGTACTCCCGGTCACGAGCTGCTGCTCAACGAAAGCATAGGACTGTTGATAATTTTTCAGCGTTTCCCGCGCAATACGAAGTTGTTCGTACGCCAGTTGCTGGCTGAAATAGCTTTGTGAAACGTTGGATACCAGCAGGATGTGTACGGCCCGACGGGCTTCTTCGCTGGCAAAGTAGTTCTGGCGATCAGCATCACTCATGTTCTTAAGTTTGCCGAAAAAATCGAGCTCATAGCTGAGCTCCAGTCTCGCGTCGTACTCCTGTGTGGTCGGCTTGTCACCTTTCAGACCACCGCTGTATGTTATCCCGGATGAGGCATTCAGCTGGGGATAACGATCTGCATCCGTGACGTTGAACTGGGCTCGGGCCTCTTCAACCTTCAGGGCAGCCATTCTCAAATCACGGTTATTAGTCAGAGCTTCACCGATCAACCGGGTAACCTGGGGATCGACAAAAAAGTTACGCCAGCCCGTATCCTGATAGCCATTTACCGCTGGCGTCAGGCTGTTATGGGACAGTGAAAACTGCTGGGGTACCGGTGCTGCGGGCCGCTGATATTCAGGCGCAAGCGACACGCAGCCTGCCAGGATGAATATCGTGCTAATGCTGAGTAATTTTAATTTGAACATAACGCTTCTCGTCCAGGCAGACCTGGTAAATGGTTCAAATGAAGTCCAGAGTATTGATAGGGGTACTTTACCTAACGCTCTCTGTTTGCCGGGTGACAGGATAATGACAATGTTGTCATTTTTGCTGTAATCCGTTGATAACGATCGTGGGCGAAATAGAATGACATTAGCAGCCAGCCGGGGAGCAAGATGAAAATATTGATCGTCGAAGACGAAATTAAAACAGGTGAATATCTCAGCAAAGGGCTTACAGAGGCAGGGTTCGTAGTGGATCACGCTGATAATGGTCTTACCGGATATCATCTCGCCATGACAGCCGAGTATGATTTAGTCATTCTGGATATCATGCTACCTGATGTGAACGGCTGGGATATCATCCGCATGCTGCGCACTGCCGGAAAGGGTATGCCGGTCTTACTGCTGACAGCCCTCGGCACGATCGAACATAGGGTCAAAGGACTGGAACTGGGTGCGGACGATTATCTGGTTAAACCCTTTGCGTTTGCCGAACTGCTCGCCCGGGTGAGAACCCTTCTGAGGCGGGGAAACACGATGATCACGGAAAGCCAGTTTAAGGTGGCTGACCTCTCGATTGATCTCGTATCCAGAAAAGTCAGTCGCGCCGGAAACCGCATTGTGCTCACCAGTAAAGAGTTCAGCCTGCTGGAATTCTTCATTCGCCATCAGGGAGAGGTTCTTCCCCGCTCCCTGATTGCCTCTCAGGTCTGGGACATGAATTTTGACAGCGACACTAATGCGATCGATGTCGCAGTAAAGCGACTCCGCGCTAAAATAGACAACGATTACGAGACAAAGCTGATCCAGACAGTCCGGGGCGTGGGCTACATGCTGGAGGTCCCGGATGCATAGCAAACCTTCCAGACGCCCTTTCTCACTCGCTCTGCGGCTGACCTTTTTTATCAGCCTGTCCACGATACTGGCTTTTATCGCATTCACCTGGTTTATGCTGCATTCTGTTGAAAATCATTTTGCCGAGCAGGATGTCAGCGATCTTCAACAAATCAGCACCACACTGAACCGTATACTGCAGTCCCCGGTGGATCCGGATGATAAAAAAATAAGCAAAATAAAGGAATCAATTGCCAGCTACCGCAACGTTGCCCTTTTGCTCCTCAATCCCAGGGGGGAAGTGCTCTTTAGCTCAGCTCAGGGGGCGGCACTACGCCCGGCAGTGAATTCAGCAGATTTTAGCGAGCACAGCCGCGCACGGGATGTCTTTCTCTGGACGGTGGAGGATCCTGCGGGACCGATGGATACCGGGTCCAAAATGAAGATGGAAACATACAGGATTATCGCCTCCTCTGGTCAGGCGATATTTCAGGGCAAACAGCAGAACTATGTCATGCTGACTGGCCTATCCATTAATTTCCATCTCCATTACCTCGATGCGCTGAAAAAGAACCTGATTGCGATTGCCGTCGTGATAAGCCTGTTGATTGTTCTGATCATTCGAATCGCTGTCCGTCAGGGGCACCTGCCCCTTCGTAATGTCAGCAATGCCATTAAAAACATCACCTCCGAGAATCTTGATGCGCGACTGGAACCGACACGCGTTCCCATTGAGCTGGAGCAACTGGTTATCTCGTTCAATCATATGATTGGAAAGATTGAGGATGTCTTTACCCGCCAGGCCAATTTCTCTGCCGATATCGCGCATGAGATCAGAACGCCCATCACCAATCTGGTGACGCAGACTGAAATCGCACTGAGTCAGGATCGAACACAGAGGGAACTTGAGGATGTCCTCTATTCCAGTCTTGAAGAGTATAACCGGATGACCAAAATGGTCAGCGATATGCTGTTCCTGGCACAGGCAGATAATAATCAGCTGATACCTGACAGGGTCATGTTTGACCTCAGAGCGGAAGTCATGAAAGTCTTCGAGTTTTTCGAAGCCTGGGCCGAAGAACGCAATATCACGCTCAAATTTAACGGGATGCCCTGCCTGGTTGAGGGAGATCCACAAATGTTCAGAAGGGCGATCAATAATCTGTTATCCAATGCCCTGCGTTATACCCCGGAGGGACAGGCAATCACCGTCTCAATAAGAGAGCAGGAGAGCTTTTTTGACCTTGTGATTGAAAATCCGGGGAAACCAATCCCTGAAGAGCATTTATCAAGGTTGTTTGACCGTTTTTATCGGGTGGATCCGTCCAGACAACGAAAAGGAGAAGGCAGCGGCATCGGCCTTGCGATTGTGAAGTCAATCGTGGAAGCACATCACGGAAGAGTGCAGGTGGAATCGGACGTACACTCAACGCGTTTTATCTTATCCGTGCCCAGACTGGAGAAAATGATTCCGGACACCCAGTGCTGGGAATAAAGATTTAAATGACAAAGATGTCATTAGCCTGTCATGCAGCAAACAGAAGCCATTCGATATAATTAGTGCAACTTATCAGGAAGGCTGGATTGCTTTATCAATATCCGGCGTCAGTGGACGCCAGGAAATGAATATCCAGTCCCCTCCCGGAGAAATAAACACTTCCGAACCTGTTTCAGTTATGGAACTGAAAACACCGGTTGTACTCCCCCGGACATCACTAATTAAGAAATGGAGAGTTATCATGAAAAATATCGTATTAGCATCCTTGCTGGGCTTTGGCTTAATTTCTTCGGCCTGGGCCACTGAAACCGTGAATATCCATGAGCGGGTCAACAATGCACAGGCACCTGCTCACCAGATGCAGTCTGCTGCGGCTCCTGTCGGGATCCAGGGGACTGCACCTCGTATGGCCGGTATGGACCAGCATGAACAGGCCATTATTGCTCATGAAACCATGACGAACGGGTCGGCGGATGCGCACCAGAAAATGGTGGAAAGTCATCAGAGGATGATGGGAAGTCAGACCGTTTCCCCTACCGGGCCGTCGAAGTCATTAGCGGCAATGAATGAGCATGAAAGAGCTGCAGTTGCCCATGAATTTATGAATAACGGTCAGTCTGGCCCACATCAGGCCATGGCCGAAGCGCATCGTCGCATGCTCAGTGCAGGCTGACGGCGAGGGAAGTATCTGTGCTGTCCTTATTTCCTTGATAGATTTTTCCGTAACCGGATATATGGCAACATCTTTGCCCCCTACAGGGGCATTTTTATCAGATTCTGCTACAGTTAACGGGCATCAACGCTAAAAGGATATTTTTTATGAAAGCCAGAAACACTTTATTTGCAGTATTAATGTTATCCCTGCCAGCGATTTCAGCAGAACATTCAGAAATGAAAATGACTGATATGTCTACCTCGGCTTCGTCACAGGAATATATGGCTGGCATGAAAGACATGCATGACAAAATGATGGCTGCCGTAAATGAGTCCGATCCCGACAAGGCTTTTGCGAAAGGCATGGTAGCGCACCATGAAGGGGCAATAGCAATGGCTGAGACCGAGCTCAAATACGGAAAAGATCCGAAAATGAGAAAGCTCGCGCAGGACATCATTAAAGCTCAAAAAGGTGAAATTGAGCAGATGAATAAATGGCTTGATAGTCAAAAGTAAACATTGTAGAAATGTCACGACAAGCGTGATTTTACATCGTTCCTGGGCGCGGGAGTCGGTTAATCTTTATATAATTCAAACCCGATTAATTTCGGGTTTTTACTACTCTGTACTCCGGTCCTTTGTTGAGGACCGGAATATATGCACCTGAGATGCTTATTTAATACATTATCTCGTCATGGATACAATGTCGCTCAGGATCTCAACCAGCTCGCTTCTCTCCTGCGTTCCGTCATGATAGGTTGATCTTGAGATGATTCTTTCTGATGTCATCTGAGGCCAGAATTTATCTAGGGAATGTGAGAACAAGGCCAATCATCATCAGTAATAGAGATTCCAAATAATCTACAATATTCTTTTTTTGGCATAAAGCAATTTGCTAACGCTTGTCGGGCGGCTCGCCATGAAGCATGGTATAAAGAAACATGAAGGCCAACAATCATTCTTGTTGCACGATCCACCACTGTATAAATAGTAGGACGCCCAATGACTTTTCGTCTGTTTAAACTCGAAATAAGATGTACATCAGCGACAGTTGAGTCTATTTCGAAAACATCACCCGGCAAAACAGTTGTATTAGCCACACTACCTAAAAGCGCCCGCATTTTGAGGTCTATTTCTTTTTTCGTGTTCTTCTTATTTATCGAGAAATCTTTAGTGAAGAGTTTTTTATTCCAGTATGAAAATTGTTTTAAAGAAGGAACATATGGAGCTCTATTTTCTAGGTTTGCTGTTTTAATTTCATCCCTAAAATACAAATCAATATGTCTCTCTAATGTTTTCTTTATCGTATCTCCGTTAACTTTATAATGATACGTAATGAGAGATTTTCTAATATTATTTATATCTCTTTCATTAAGAATGAAAACACGTGATCGTTCATTAGGTAATGCTCTGTTTTTTTTGGAATTCCCAAGTTTAATTTCATGTTTGATTCTACTTTTCCCAGCGGCGCCACAGTTCGAGAATGCGGGTAGCAATGCATAAATATCCTGCCCATGTCGCCAATACAACGCCAGAAGCGTTCTGATAGTATATTGTGATATTTTTTTATTTCTTGAGTAATCCATTAAAAGGTGCGACTTTTTATGTAATGCATAGTCGAACAGAAACATTCTGTCATCTACAAGATCTTTAATGATATTGTAATTTTCATCTCGCCTTCCTCTGTCTTTATCTGTTAATTCTTTCTCATCTACTAACATATATGAAGGATATATATAATCTTTACAAGTTATGCTATTTGATTCAATATAATATTTAAACATTGAAAATGAGAAAGGGATTGGCTTACCCGTTCTTTCTGATTTTATTTTAAACAAAATTAACAAATCGACCTTTCTGTCAAAATCCAAAACACGGTAAAGTCCCTCTGCAAGCAAATCAGTGCCTTGAGAGAGCCAGACTGAATTCCTAATAATATCCATTTGCGTTCAGTCCTATATAGTGGTCATTGGAAATTATCTTTATCAGACCGGTTTCGAGTATTGGATATGATAAATCAACATTTATCATTTTTAATCCAATCATTGCCTGCAATAACATCATCGCTTCTTGTGCATCTACCCCAAAGATTGATGAAATCATTGCACGTAGTCCTACTATGGGATAAACATCTGGTTTAAGCTTCCATAGGATTTTATCAAGAGGATATTTATCATAAAATTCAGAACCATCTCTTAATACAGAAGTAGCCCAGCAAATGTTTTTACCGACGACGTTATTGAGTTCCGAGCCAACATAAATTTGAAACTCAACATCAATCAACTGCCAAAACATCCTCTCTATTTCAAGTTTTTGGGCTTCGCGTTCAGGTATGCTCTCGTTATGTTTTACTGCTATAGCTTTGTATCGAAGTCCGCCTTCAGGAGTTCTCAAGGTCAGTAAAAAATCGGTTGTCATAACATTCAGAACTTCGACAGGTACTCCTCTTACTCCCCTCACCATAGGATGTTGAAAATGTAGATGATTTGCTATTTGTTGGGTAAGCCGGAGAGGAAAGAGTGGGAATTGTTCCCGGATATCAATCACCGAGTCATTAAACTCAGCCAGATAGAAAAAGTTACTTTCGACAGAAGAAAGGAGATGATGGTTTCGAAACGTCTTAAGGCCAAAGACTATCGAACGGTTTCCACGGGATTTAACGTCCTGAGCTCTAAGCCAGGGCTGATAACTTTGGCCATAGCCCACTCCTATGCCGTCACCTAGCGCATTTTCATAATCCAAATAGGATTTGAGACGCCTACCCCTAGCCATGATCGTACCCTAAAAACGACATTGATACGTACCTATATGTGTATTTTATAGTCTCCAACCCTATAACCACACATTCAGTAATGTATACAACATTAGCGTCGTTTTTTGAGAATGGTTACAACTTTAGTGCTTTGTGTACAACTTTATTGTCCTCGGACATCTGCCAGCGCCTGAGCACACGCCCAGGCACTTGCCCAGGCCCACTGGAAGTTATACCCGCCGAGCCAGCCGGTCACGTCCATCACTTCACCGATGAAGTAGAGCCCCGGCACGTTGCGCGCTTCCATGGTACGGGAAGAGAGTTCATTCGTGTCGACTCCGCCCAGCGTGACTTCCGCCGTGCGGTAGCCCTCCGTGCCGTTTGGCTGCACGCGCCAGTTTGTTAGCGTCTCGACCAGCGTTTCCTGCTCGCGGCTGTTAAGCTGCTTTAGCGACACGTCGGGGATCTGCCCCAGCACCTGCAAACATTCTACCAGACGCTTCGGCAGCTGCATTGCCAGGGTGTTTTTCAGGCTCTGATTCGGGTGCGCCGCACGCTGCTCGTTGAGGAAGGCATCCAGATCGCAATCGGGGAGCAGGTTAACCGTGACAAACTCCCCCGGCTGCCAGTAGCTGGAGATTTGCAGGACCGCCGGGCCGGAGAGGCCGCGATGGGTAAAGAGCAGGTTTTCGCGAAACACCGTGCCGTCTTCGGCGGTGATAACGGCGGGAACGGACACGCCAGACAGCGTCTGAAGCTGTTCCAGAAGCGGTTTATGCAGCGTGAACGGCACCAGCCCGGCGCGCGTAGGCAGGACTTTCAGGCCAAACTGCTCGGCGATTTTATAGCCGAACGGGGAAGCGCCCAGCCCAGGCATAGACAGGCCGCCGCTGGCAATCACCAGATTATCGGCGCTGACGGTTTCACCGTTGAGCTGCAGCGTGTAGCCCTGGTCATCGCGGGAAACGTCCAGCACTTCGGTGCGCAGGCGCATGACCACGCCGCCCTTCTCGCACTCGGCCACCAGCATATCGACAATCTGCTGGGCGGAGTCGTCGCAGAACAGCTGGCCCAGCGTCTTCTCATGCCATGCGATACCGTGCTTACCCACCAGGTCGATAAAGTCCCACTGGGTATAACGCGCCAGCGCAGATTTACAAAAATGACGGTTTTGGCTCAAATAGGCCGCGGGTTCAACATACAGGTTAGTAAAGTTGCAGCGCCCGCCGCCGGACATCAGGATCTTGCGGCCTGGCTTTTTACCGTTATCCAGCAGCAGCACGCGACGACCCGCCTGTCCGGCCATTGCCGCACAAAACATACCCGCCGCACCGGCGCCAATTACCACGGCATCAAACCTTTCCACGTCAAAACCCTCTTTGTTAACTGCCGCGGATTGTAAAGTTTCCTCTGTGGTCACACCAGCGTAAAAAGATATTACAAAGCCATTCCATTGAAATTTAAAGAATATCCTTTCAGGCACTTTTCTCAAATCAGGTGGTATGTCAAAAAAAGTCTATATTTCACTTTGCCCGTTGCGCATTTGTCCTGGATAATGCGCCGCGTTCATGTCCTCAAAATGGCGTAACGTCCTATGCTACATTTGTTTGCCGGCCTGGATTTACATACCGGGCTTTTACTCTTGCTTGCTCTGGTTTTTGTACTGTTTTACGAAGCGATCAACGGCTTCCACGACACTGCAAACGCAGTAGCGACGGTTATCTACACTCGCGCAATGCGATCGCAGCTTGCGGTTGTTATGGCGGCGGTATTTAACTTTTTTGGTGTCCTCCTGGGCGGACTGAGCGTTGCGTATGCGATTGTGCATATGCTGCCAACAGATCTGCTGCTTAACGTAAGTTCTGGCCATGGCCTCGCTATGGTGTTCTCAATGCTGCTTGCTGCAATTATCTGGAACCTCGGTACCTGGTATTTCGGCCTGCCTGCATCCAGTTCTCACACCCTCATCGGCGCGATTATCGGTATCGGGTTAACCAACGCCCTCATGACCGGTACATCGGTTGTTGATGCGTTAAATATTCCGAAAGTACTGGGGATCTTTGCCTCTCTCATCGTCTCCCCTATCGTGGGTCTGGTGGTGGCGGGCGGGCTGATCTTCATCCTGCGTCGTTACTGGAGCAATACCAAAAAACGCTCCCGTATTCACCTGACGCCGGCAGAGCGTGAAAAGAAAGACGGCAAGAAAAAGCCGCCATTCTGGACGCGTATTGCCCTGATCATTTCCGCTATCGGTGTGGCTTTCTCACACGGCGCGAACGATGGTCAGAAAGGCATTGGTCTGGTGATGCTGGTACTGATCGGTGTTGCTCCGGCAGGCTTCGTGGTTAACATGAACGCCTCCGGCTACGAAATCACCCGTACCCGCGATGCGGTCAACAACGTTGAAACTTATTTCCAGCAGCACCCTGAGCTGCTGAAAAAAGCGACCGGCGTTGACCAGTTAATCCCGTCTCCGGAAGCCGGTGCCACGACTGCACCTGGCGAATTCCACTGCCATCCGGCTAACGCGATTAACGCGCTGGAACGTGCCAAAGGCATGCTGGGCAATATCGAAAGTTATGACAAACTGACCGTTGAGCAGCGTGGTCAGCTGCGTCGCATTATGCTGTGCATCTCTGATGTGACGGATAAAGTGGCGAAGCTGCCAGACGTGAATGCTGACGACCAGCGTCTCCTGAAGAAACTGAAAGGCGATATGCTCAACACCATTGAGTACGCGCCAATCTGGATCATCATGGCGGTCGCGCTGGCACTCGGTATCGGTACGATGATTGGCTGGCGCCGCGTGGCGACCACCATCGGCGAGAAGATCGGTAAGAAAGGCATGACCTATGCGCAGGGTATGTCCGCGCAGATGACGGCGGCAGTGTCTATCGGTCTGGCGAGCTACACCGGTATGCCGGTATCCACCACCCACGTACTCTCCTCGTCCGTGGCAGGTACCATGATTGTTGACGGTGGCGGCCTGCAGCGCAAAACCGTGACCAACATTCTGATGGCCTGGGTGTTCACCCTTCCGGCGTCCATCCTGCTGTCTGGCGGGCTGTACTGGATTTCGCTGAAGCTGATTTAATCGGTTAAAGGCGACAAAAAAGCGGGTCAGGAAACTGACCCGCTTTTTTTATGGCTATTGTGCTACTTAATCCATTACTGTGATTAGGAAAATCTGAACACAATCTGTTCAGATTTTTACTGCACAAATAACTATTATCCCCGCGAATGATCTCAGTTCCCCTCATGACGGAAAAAACTATGCCATTCAAAACGGCGACTAAATGGATTCATCGCCTTGTTACCGTTTCGCTTCTGGCGCTGGTCATTGGATTTTTGTGGCTCAACCACCAGCCCAACCGGCAAGAGAGCGATGAATTACAACACGTTTATAAATTATCTGACAGCGTCTGGCTCTATATGACCGTGAACAATCAGGGTGACGCAACCGTACCCACAATCTACCGTTACTATCTTTCGGAAAAGATAACAGGGAAAGACACCGACATTATCCATCAGTTGGCTAAGAAGCATCCTGTCATTGAAGGTACGGGTACAATTACTGCGGCCAGCATTGATACAAACGGAGACGTTAACATCGCCTATAGCGGGAAGGTTACTTCGATTGAGACCAATATCTCCAATCTGCGGTTCTCAGTGAAGCCCTGAACCAGAGGAAAGAAGGCGGGGCTGACCCCGCCTGGTGTGGTAATCAGTGCCAAATCATCAATGCAATCATGCTGACCACGACCAGCCCGCACAGGGCACTGGTCAAAATGAACTGACGACGCAGGCGCTCGCAGCGACGGATAAATTCTTCATCGTGATGATCGCGGTAGCGCTGGTAGTAGATATATCCCACCAGACGCATCTGTTTGCTGGGCTGTCCATGCGAGGTGAAGAACCCTCCACCGTCCACATACTGATAAAGCAACGGATCGCAACCACGAAGTACCACTAACAGCGCACGTAACGATGAGAAGTAGCGCGCCATATTCACTATGCAAACTACGCATAACGCCCAAAACAATGCGACGGTGCTAATCATACATCCTCCCCGGCGTCCGCCCACGAAGCAAGGCTTCTGAGCTACCGCACCCCAATGCCCTGACAGACGTTCAGTGAAAGAATGACCAAAAGTCGATCCGGTTCGCGTTTTAATATCCGAACGGCTCATTTAATAGTGTAGGAGATCCGTTAATTTTTTTGCCACAAGGTTAATCGTTATCAACACCAAAGCTTGAAAAATATGTTTAACTGGGCCGTAATGAAAGCATCAGACGACGGCTTTCCCATTTAGTCATCGATAACTTAAGGAAGGAGTAACACTATGGCTTACAAACACATTCTCATCGCGGTAGACCTCTCCCCCGAGAGCAAAGTGCTGGTTGATAAAGCGGTATCCATGGCACGTCCCTACAACGCGAAAGTTTCGCTGATTCACGTTGATGTGAATTACTCCGACCTCTACACCGGTCTGATCGACGTCAATCTGGGCGATATGCAGAAGCGTATCTCCGAAGAGACGCACCACGCCCTGAGCGAACTGTCCACCAACGCGGGCTACCCGATTACCGAAACCCTGAGCGGCAGCGGCGACCTGGGCCAGGTATTGGTTGATGCGATCAAGAAATACGACATGGACCTGGTGGTGTGCGGTCACCACCAGGACTTCTGGAGCAAGCTGATGTCTTCCGCTCGCCAGCTGATTAATACCGTTCACGTGGATATGCTGATTGTTCCGCTGCGTGACGAAGAAGACGAGTAAGTGCAAAAAAGCCCGGTGCGCTAACGCTTACCGGGCCTACAGGCGGCACGAAATGTAGGCCCGGTAAGGCGAAGCCGCCACCCGGCTTTTTTTATTCCGGTGTCCCCGAATAAATATCAAACCGGTGCCCTTTGGTGGTCACCGCGTTGGTCGTGGCAACGTCCGCCAGAGGCGGCGCATAGTCAGGGCGCTTGACCACCACCCGCTTCGTCGCCAGCTGACGAGCCGGTTCCAGCAGGCCATCCGCATCCAGATCAGGCCCCACCAGAGACTGAAACACCCGCATCTCTTTCTTCACCAGCGCGCTTTTCTGCTTGTGCGGAAACATCGGGTCGAGATAGACGACCTGCGGGCGCGGGGTGATATCGGTCAGCGCCGTCAGGCTCGAGGCATGGATCAGCTGCAATCGTTCCTGCAACCACGGCCCGATTTCCGGGTCCGCGTAGCCACGCGTCAGACCATCGTCCAGCAACGCGGCCACCACCGGATTACGTTCCAGCATCCGCACATGACAGCCGACAGACGCCAGCACAAACGCATCGCGCCCCAGCCCCGCCGTGGCATCCACCACGTCCGGCAGATAGCTTCCTTTAATCCCAACCGCTTTCGCCACCGCTTCGCCGCGACCGCCGCCGAACTTGCGCCGGTGCGCCATGGCCCCGCCGACAAAATCGACAAAAATCCCGCCGAGCTTCGGTTCGTCGCGCTTACGTAATTCGAGATGTTCTGGTGTCATCACCAGCGCCATCAGGTTATCTTCATCGTGCTCCAGCCCCCAGCGGGCGGCCAGAACAGATAAGGCGCCGTCTCCGGCGCCTGTTTCATCCACTAAGCAGATCTTCACGTAACAATCAGCCTTTGATCCCGTAATGCTCAAGCATCGCGTCCAGCTGCGGCTCGCGCCCGCGGAAGCGTTTGAACAGCACCATTGGCTCTTCGGAACCGCCGCGGGTCAGGATGTTGTCGAGGAACGACTGGCCGGTTTCGCGGTTGAAAATCCCCTCTTCTTCGAAACGAGAGAAGGCATCCGCCGCCAGCACGTCGGCCCACAGGTAGCTGTAGTACCCCGCCGCATAGCCGCCTGCGAAGATGTGGCTGAACGCGTGCGGGAAACGACCCCAGGTTGGCCCAGGGATCACCGCGACCTGCTTTTTAATCTCCGCCAGGGTTTCAAGGATTTTCGCCCCCTGCTCCGGGCTGAACTCGGCGTGCAGGCGGAAGTCGAACAGGCCGAACTCCAGCTGGCGCAGGATAAACATCGCCGCCTGGTAGTTCTTCGCCGCCAGCATTTTATCCAGCAGTTCTTTCGGCAGCGGTTCACCGGTCTCGTAGTGGCCGGAGATAAACGCCAGCGCGTCCGGCTCCCAGCACCAGTTTTCCATAAACTGGCTCGGCAGCTCGACCGCATCCCACGGCACACCGCTGATGCCGGCGACGCCTGCGGTTTCGATGCGGGTCAGCATATGGTGCAGACCGTGACCGAACTCGTGGAACAGGGTGATCACTTCGTCGTGGGTGAACAGCGCAGGTTTGCCGTTCACCGGACGGTTGAAGTTACAGGTCAGGTAGGCGACCGGCTTCTGCAGGGAACCGTCTGCTTTACGCATCTGGCCCACGCAGTCGTCCATCCACGCCCCGCCGCGCTTGTTCTCACGCGCGTAGAGATCGAGGTAGAAGCTGCCGCGCAGTTCGTTTTTCTCGTCATACAGCTCGAAGAAGCGCACGTCCGGATGCCAGACGTCGATATCGGTACGCTCTTTGGCGGTGATGCCATAGATGCGCTTCACCACTTCAAACAGGCCGTTAACGGCTTTGTTTTCCGGGAAGTACGGGCGCAGCTGCTCGTCGCTGATGCTGTAGAGGTGCTGCTTCTGTTTTTCGCTGTAGTAAGCAATGTCCCACGGCTGCAGCTCGTCCACGCCGAACTCCGCTTTCGCGAAGGCGCGCAGCTGGGCCAGCTCTTTTTCACCCTGCGGACGGGCGCGTTTCGCCAGATCGGTCAGGAAGTCGAGCACCTGCTGCGGGTTTTCCGCCATTTTGGTGGCGAGAGATTTGTCGGCGTAGTTTTCAAAGCCCAGCAGCTGCGCCAGCTCGTGGCGCAGGGCGAGGATTTCCGCCATGACCGGGCTGTTGTCCCACTTACCGGCATTCGGCCCCTGATCGGAGGCGCGGGTGCTGTAGGCGCGGTACATCTCTTCGCGAAGCGCCTGGTTTTCGCAGTAGGTCATCACCGGCAGATAGCTTGGGATATCCAGGGTTAACAGGTAGCCGTCCTGCTCTTTCGCTTCGGCCTGCGCTTTTGCCGCCGCCAGCGCGCTTTCCGGCATGCCGGAAAGCATAGCTTCGTCGGTAATCAGCTTCGTCCAGCCCATGGTGGCGTCAAGGACGTTGTTGCTGTACTGGTTGCCCAGCTCGGACAGGCGCGCGGCGATTTCACCGTAGCGGGTCTGCTTCTCTTTTGGCAGGCCAATCCCGGACAGCTCAAAATCACGCAGGGCGTTATCGACCGATTTTTTCTGCGCGGTATTCAGCTCGGCGTAGTGATCGCCGTCGCGCAGGTCGCGGTAGGCTTTGTAGAGCCCTTCGTGCTGGCCGACCCAGGTGCTGTACTCAGAGAGCAGCGGCAGGGTTTGCTCGTAGGCTTCGCGCAGCTCCGGGCTGTTTTTTACCGAGTTCAGGTGGCTCACCGGGGAGAAGATACGCCCCAGCACGTCGTCCACTTCGGCCAGCGGCTGACACAGATTTTCCCAGGTGTACGGCCCGCCCTGCGCGACCACGCTTTCTACCGCCGCGCGGCAGTTGTCCAGCGATTGCGTAACCGCTGGAACCACATGCTCGGGGAGGATTTTAGAAAACGGTGGCAACGAAAAAGGCGTCAGTAATGGATTGGTCATAAACGCTGTCCTGTTGAAAGAGGTGAATGAAGCGCGCATCCGGCGCTGTGCATATGCGATCTAGAATGGGGTTAAGTGTAGAGGATTTCAATGCCAGACGTGGCGGAAAAGAGCCCGGTGGCGCTGCGCTTACCGGGCCTGCGGGTAATCTGCGCCGTTCTGCTGTAAACTGTGGCAAATCGTCAATTCAGCGGAATATCATTACCCATGCTCAGTTATCGCCACAGCTTCCACGCAGGCAACCACGCCGACGTCCTTAAACACACCGTTCAGAGCCTGATCATCGAATCGCTCAAAGAGAAAGAAAAGCCGTTTCTCTATCTGGACACGCACGCGGGCGCGGGCCGTTATCAGCTGAGCGGCGAGCATGCCGAGCGTACCGGTGAATATCTGGAAGGGATCGCCCGCATCTGGCAGCAGGACGACCTGCCTGCCGAGCTGGAGCCGTACATCGGCGTGGTGAACCACTTCAACCGCAACGGCCAGCTGCGTTACTACCCGGGATCCCCGCTGATTGCCCGCCAGCTGCTGCGCGAGCAGGACAGCATCCAGCTGACCGAGCTGCACCCGAGCGACTTCCCGCTGCTGCGTTCTGAATTCCAGAAAGACAGCCGCGCCCGCGTGGAAAAAGCCGACGGCTATCAGCAGCTGAAAGCCAAGCTGCCGCCGGTTTCCCGTCGTGGCCTGATACTGATCGACCCGCCGTACGAAATCAAAACCGACTATCAGGCGGTGGTGACGGGTATTCACGAAGGCTACAAACGCTTCGCCACCGGGACATACGCCCTGTGGTATCCGGTGGTGCTGCGCGCGCAAATCAAACGCATGATCAAAGACCTGGAAGCCACCGGCATCCGCAAAATCCTGCAGATCGAGCTGGCCGTGCGTCCGGACAGCGACCAGCGCGGCATGACCGCCTCGGGCATGATCGTCATTAACCCGCCGTGGAAGCTCGAAGCGCAGATGAACAACGTGCTGCCGTGGCTGCACAAAACGCTGGTGCCAGCCGGTACGGGCCATACCTCCGTCAGTTGGATCGTGCCGGAGTAATCGCAGCCATCGGTGGAAACTATTGATTTCAGGTATACAATCGCGGCAATTCACGATTAAGGACAAAAGCTATGACTAAGCATTATGACTACATCGCCATCGGCGGCGGCAGCGGCGGCATCGCCTCCATCAACCGCGCGGCCATGTACGGCCAGAAGTGTGCGCTGATTGAAGCCAAAGCGCTGGGCGGCACCTGCGTGAACGTGGGTTGTGTACCGAAAAAGGTGATGTGGCATGCGGCGCAAATCCGTGAAGCTATCCATATGTATGGCCCGGACTACGGCTTTGACACCACCATCAACCACTTCGACTGGGACAAACTGATCGCCAGCCGTACCGCCTACATCGACCGTATTCACACCTCCTACGACAACGTGCTGGGTAAAAATAACGTCGACGTTATCCACGGTTTCGCCCGCTTTGTGGACGCGAAAACGATCGAAGTGAACGGTGAGACGATCACCGCCGATCACATCCTGATCGCCACCGGCGGCCGTCCGAGCCACCCGAACATCCCGGGCGTGGAATACGGCATCGACTCTGACGGTTTCTTCGAACTGCCTGCCCTGCCTAAGCGCGTTGCCGTGGTGGGCGCGGGTTACATCGCGGTGGAGCTGGCTGGCGTGATTAACGGTCTGGGTGCCGAAGCGCACCTGTTCGTGCGTAAACACGCGCCGCTGCGCAGCTTCGATCCGCTGATCGTTGATACGCTGGTTGAAGTGATGAACACCGAAGGCCCAACCCTGCATACCAACGCCGTGCCAAAAGCGGTGGTGAAAAATGCAGACGGCAGCCTGACGCTGGAGCTGGAGGATGGCCGCAGCCAGACCGTCGATTGCCTGATCTGGGCGATTGGCCGTGAACCGGCGAACGATAACTTCAATCTGGGCGTGACCGGCGTGAAAACCGACGAAAAAGGGTACATCGTCGTCGATAAATTCCAGAACACCAGCGTACCGGGCATTTATGCGGTCGGCGATAACACCGGTGCCGTTGAGCTGACCCCGGTTGCCGTTGCGGCGGGTCGTCGTCTTTCCGAGCGCCTGTTTAACAACAAGCCGGACGAGCATCTGGACTACAGCAACATCCCGACCGTGGTCTTCAGCCACCCGCCAATCGGCACCGTCGGCTTAACCGAGCCGCAGGCGCGCGAGCAGTATGGCGACGACCAGGTGAAAGTGTATAAATCCGCGTTTACCGCGATGTATACCGCCGTTACCTCCCACCGCCAGCCGTGCCGCATGAAGCTGGTCTGCGTCGGCCCGGACGAGAAGATTGTCGGTATTCACGGCGTCGGCTTCGGCATGGATGAGATCCTGCAGGGCTTTGCGGTAGCGCTGAAGATGGGCGCGACCAAGAAAGACTTCGACAACACCGTGGCGATCCACCCTACGGCGGCGGAAGAGTTTGTCACCATGCGTTAATGCATAAGCCCCTCTCCGGAGGGGCTTTTTTTATTCACATTCATAAATCGTTGCAAAACGAATGCTCCGAAAAGAGTGATCTACCGCACATATCCCTCCACATCTACCGAAGCGAATGTCTACGCTTATAAGACGCCCGGATAAACCTGTCTTTTGAACACACAACCGGAGGTCCCTATCACCATGTTCAACCAGAAACTACAGGCTACCGAGAACATCGAATTCGAGATTGCAGAAGAGCTGCGCTACGAGACCGATCCCTGCGAGTTGAAACTGGATGAAATGATTGAGGCGGAGCCGGAACCCGAGATGATCGAGGGGCTACCCGCCTCCGATGCACTGACGCCCGCAGACCGCTATCTTGAACTGTTTGAGCACGTGCAGTCCTCGCGCCTGTTCACGGACAGCAAAACCTTTCCCGACTGCGCACCGAAGATGGATCCGCTGGATATCCTGATCCGCTACCGCAAGGTCAGACGCCACCGGGATTTCGACCTGCGCCAGTTTGTGGAAAACCACTTCTGGCTGCCGGAGACCTACAGTACGGAATATGTCTCCGACCCCGGTCTGTCCCTCAAAGAGCACATTGACAGCCTGTGGCCGGTGCTGACGCGCGAGCCGCAGGATCATATTCCCTGGTCTTCCCTGCTGGCGCTGCCCCAAGCCTATATCGTTCCCGGCGGACGATTCAGCGAGACCTACTACTGGGATTCCTATTTCTCCATGCTGGGGCTGGCGGAGAGCGGTCGTAACGATCTGCTGAAATGTATGGCGGATAACTTCGCCTGGCTGATTGAACGCTACGGGCATATTCCCAACGGCAACCGTACCTATTATCTCAGCCGCTCCCAGCCGCCGGTCTTTGCGCTGATGGTGGAGCTGTTTGAGGAGGACGGCGTTCGCGGTGCGAAACGCTATCTGGAACACCTCAAAATGGAGTACGCCTTCTGGATGGACGGCGCGGAGTCGCTCCTGCTTAACCAGGCCTACCGCAGCGCCGTGCGTATGCCGGACGGCTCGTTGCTCAACCGCTACTGGGATGACCGTGATACCCCGCGCGATGAATCGTGGATTGAGGATGTGGAAACTGCCCGCCATTCGGGCCGTCCGCCAAACGAGGTGTATCGCGACCTGCGCGCCGGGGCGGCGTCCGGCTGGGACTATTCCTCCCGCTGGCTGCGCGATCCGTCGCGGCTCGCCAGCATCCGCACGACGCAGTTTATCCCCATCGATCTGAACGCCTTCCTGTACAAGCTGGAAAGCGCAATCGCCAACATCTCGGCGTCGAAAGGGGATAAAGAGACGGCAGACCTGTTCCGCCAGAAAGCCAGCGATCGCCGCGAGGCGGTGAACCGCTATCTGTGGGACGAGGAGAGCGGCTGTTACCGCGACTACGACTGGCGACGCGAAGAGCTGGCGCTGTTTTCTGCCGCCAGCATTGTGCCGCTGTATGTCGGCATGGCGACCCATGAGCAGGCCGAGCGCCTGTCGGATGCGGTCAAGGCGCGACTGCTGACGCCGGGCGGGATTCTGGCGACCGAGTACGAAACCGGCGAGCAGTGGGATAAACCCAACGGCTGGGCGCCGCTGCAGTGGATGGCGATCCAGGGGTTCAAGCAGTACGGCAACGACTCGCTGGGGGATGAAATCGCCTGGAGCTGGCTGCATACGGTGAACCATTTTTATCAGACGCATCATAAGCTGATTGAGAAGTACCACATCGCCAGCAGCACGCCGCGCGAAGGGGGCGGGGGTGAGTATCCGCTGCAGGATGGTTTCGGCTGGACGAACGGCGTGGTGCGGCGGCTGATTGGGTTGTATGGGGAGCCTTGAATAGGGTGCGGTCTGGTGCCCTCACCCCGGCCCTCTCCCACGGGGAGAGGGAGGAGAAATCAGCGAATCACCTCATAAATGGCGCTCTGAATAGACTGCCATTTTTTGGTGGTGGCATCCGGCTGTGACTTCGCACGGCGTGTGGCCATGTCGAGATCGTGCTGCTGGCGTTTCACCACCGCTGGCACGGTGCAGAAAGCTTTGAGGTACTCTTTACGTACCGAGGTCAGAGACTCGCCGTTCGACATCGCGTGGCTGAGCGTGTTGATGAAGCGCCGACACGGCTTCTCCTCCACCATGTTTTGCCGGTAGCGTAGCATCAGCTCCAGCACGTCGTCATAGCCTGCCGACATCGCCTCTTCGGTCCAGGACAGCTTCCAGTCCATACCGCCCTGCAAAAAGAGCTGGGTCACGCGGGTGTCGTTGCGGTTAATGGCCGAGCGGAAATTATTCTCGTCCCAGGTCACTCCCATGCGCGTGAGCGTTTCGCGCGAGGAAGGTGTCTCACGCATTTCCTGTGGCGGCGCCGCTTCAGCCGCGCTGACGGCCGCAGGCTGCGGTTTACTGCTGGTCACCAGCCAGAAGCCTCCCGCCACGATGGCAATCACCATAACGCCAACCGCCCCCCATAACGCACCGGAAATGAGCTGCTCGCGTTGTTCGGGGGTGCGCGGCGCGCGCTGGGTCGGCTTTTCAATGGTGTCACGGACTTCAAACAGATCCCCACCGGTGACCCGATCCATTTTCTGCGCCTTTTCCCAGAAGGTATGCAGTTCGCTGGCATCTACCGCCATGAATCCCGCCGGATTGACGCGCGTTCTCCCCTCTTCAAACGCGCGTTGAACGGGCCGCGCGATCTGCGCATAGTAGTTATCCAGCAGCTGGATTTGCGCCGAGCTTAACGTTTTCTGGACGGTGATGTTGTTACGGATTTGCCGAATGTCATCGAGGAAGGTTTGCAGCGTTTTACGCGGTTCAACCAGCAGCGTCAGCATGGACGGGTCGCTGAACAGCGAAGCGTAATAGCGGCTGAACTCTTTTTTATCCACCAGCATTTGCGCCAGTTCGCTGAACATCATGCCGCTCAGGACATCGTTGATCTCGCCCAACTTCAGCCAGCGCCGTACGCGATCGGCGTTAAACAAAGTCTTGAGATGGTTATTCAGCCTTACCTGATCGGGCCAGGCCTGCTGGATGAGCCCTTTTATCATGAGCTCTATCGCCCGCACCTGCTTATGCGCCTGCTGCTGCTGGAGTTCGCTGCCCGGAGCCAGCTCCGTGCTGTAGGTCAACAGCGGCTGCTGCAGGCGAAGGTGCTCCAGCGCGGTGACAAAGCGCATCGCCGCAATCAGCTGGTTTTCACTCACATCCTGTCCGCTTTCATACTGCGGCACGCGCTGCTGCAGCAGGCGCAGCTGGAGCGTAAATTCCGACATCTCGGCATCATTCAGGTTGAGCTTTTTCGCCACGGCTCCCCAGCCGCCCAGGGCTAATCGCGCGCTGTCCAGTTGTTCCAGAAACCAGCGTGGATCTTTGCCCTCAGAAGCATGTACATTCAGAAGAAGCAAAATTTCCACCGACGCATGGCGAATGACCGCCAGACAGTGTTCGAACTGTTCGCGAACATGATGTGATGTGCTGAGAGTCATTGTTTTCCTTAAGCGACAACGAAGACATCCGGGTTGGCACGTAACGGCCTTTTTTCTTTTTATTTATACGCGGTTAACCATACCTGACTTTCTGTTGAAATAAAGTGACAACCCTAAAATCATTTAAAATGTTTCAGGAGAATCTGAATGCCGGTTTTAATTACCCCTCGCCTGAACTGCTCGCCTTTACAAGAAGAAGACTGGCCCTTTTTTCTGGCGCTACAGCAGCATCCCGACGTCATGCGCTTTGTGGCGGAAGACCGCCCCGTCGCGGCGATCCGCGAGGCGTTTGATTCGCGCCTGACGCCCTGGACGCCAGGGAGCGCGCACTGGCTGTGCCTCGTCGTGCGTGACGCCGCTTCCAGGGCTCCGTTGGGCGTCACCGGGTATATTCATCGGGAGGAGGATTGCGCTGAGGTCGGTTTTCTTTTCGCTCCCGAGGCACAGGGGAAAGGTTACGGCTTTGAATCCCTGAAAGCGCTTTGCGATTACGCTTTTCATCAGGGCGGTATACGTCGACTTACCGCCACCGTCACCGCCGGGAATATCGCCTCACGACGTCTGCTGGAAAAAGCCCGCTTTTGCCTGGAGGGCGAATTACGCGAGAGCTATTACCTTGCGGGACGTTGGCATAATGACTGGTTATTTGGTTTATTGCGGCAGGAATATCTGAATAACAATCCCTGATCAATAGCCATTTGGCGGATATTTCTCGTACCTCATTTCCTCTACAGTGTCGCCATTAAGAGGAAATGAATATGAAAGAGCATGCGCTGAAAATATCTTCTGCCGCCATCGCGTTAATAAAGAAACATCAGGGTCTTTCTCTGGAAAAATATCGTGACGAAAAAGGATTATGGGTTATCGGCTATGGCCACGTTATCCGCGATCAGGAGCATTTTCACGGCCCTGTCACACCTCTGGAGGCTGAGACTTTGTTGCGCGAAGATATCCGGTTGTGTGAAGCGCTGCTGCGGGAAAATATGACACGTCCATTAACCCAACAGCAGCATGATGCGCTGGTGATGATGATATTCAGTTTCGGAGAGATAACGTCGCTCCCAAACGCGCTTTTTCAGGCCGTCGCCCGGGTATAATACATGGCTGCCTGCGTTCTGTTTTTCACGTCCAGCCGCCGGAAAAGCGCCTCGAGGTGCGCTTTTACCGTGGCCGCACTGATGTTTAGATTGCGGCCAATCTCTTTATTCGACTCCCCCGCCGCCAGCAATTTCAAGACTTCGCGCTGGCGCTCGCTCAAGGATAATAATGCCTGAGGCGACGTCGGCTCTCTGACCCACTCTCCGGGAAAACAGACCATCCCTCTGGATACCGAATCCAGTACGGCGGAAAACCGTTCGGGATTGGCGTTTCGGGGAACAATGGCCATGACGTTTCGCTGCCGCAGCTGCTCAGCACATTTGGCCTCTTTTTTCGCCAAAATCAGAATCACACGTATCGCCGGAAAGCGATGCAGGATCGCTTCCAGCAAAGTGCTCCCTTCGTCCTGAATTAAATTCCCATCAATCATGACGATAGCCGACGGTGAAGCAGAAATCTGAGTCCATAAATCTTCTGCCTGACAGGTCCCAGTTATATTTATTTCCGGAATCAACCTCTGAAGACTGTGTATCGCTCCGTGAATAAAGAGTGACTGCCTGTCAAACATGATTACTCGCATCGTTTTTTCCCCTCTGAGAATAGCGAAGGGGGATTCTACAGAGGCATTATTTAAGAAAAAACTCAACGAATGGATACGTTACAAATCCCCGGTGTTCTTTATATCTGTCAGTATTTAGACACATTTATCTTAAGGATTTACTCAAGCGCATACCTCACAGGAACATACCTCCTGATACTTCAATACGTTGCGCATTCATCCAGCCCAGTTTGTCGCTGAGCAGTGCCGCAATGGCATCGCCGATATCGTCAGGCAGCCCCACCCGCCCCAGCGCCGTCTGGGACGCCAGCATCTGGTTGAGCTCCGCGTTGTCGCGCACGTGTCCGCCGCCAAAGTCGGTTTCTATCGCGCCAGGCGCAATGATATTGACGGAGATGCCGCGCGCGCCCAGCTCTTTCGCCTGATAACGCGTCAACACTTCCATTGCTCCTTTCATCGCCGCGTAGGTCGCCGATCCCGGCTGGGTAAAACGGGCCAGCCCGCTGGAGACGTTGAGGATCCGTCCGCCGTCGTTAAGCAGCGGCAGCAGGCGCTGCGTCAGGAAGAAAGGTCCTTTGAAATGAATGTTCAGCGCCTCATCAAACTGGGCTTCCGTCGTGTCGGTATAAGGCGCATATAAACCCGTCCCGGCATTGTTCAATAAATAGTCAAACGTTTCACGCTGCCAGACGCTCTTAAGGGTCTCATGAAGCTGTTGGGCAAAATGCTCAAAACTCGTCATATCCCCGACGTTGAGCTGCAATGCCGCCGCGTTAACGCCTTTTTCCTGAATTTCATGCACAACGTCCAGCGCTTCCTGCTGGCTGCGGTTGTAGGTCAGCACAATTCCCGTGCCGTCTGCCGCCAGCTTTAAGGCAGCGTTTTTACCCAAACCACGGCTACCACCCGTCACTAATGCGATACGTTCAGTCATCATAAACCTCGTTTTGGCTGTTATGGAGATTGAGTAAGAGCTTATTAGGTGATAGAAAATCAATAAAGATGAGTTAAAACGCTTCACTGTTTCAGCACAAACAACAATGAGCTACATCTATGGATAAAATTCACGCAATGCAGCTGTTTGTTCGCGTCGCGGAACTGGAGAGTTTTTCCCGCGCGGCAGAAACATTAACGTTGCCGAAAGGCAGCGTGTCACGACAGATTCAGGCCCTCGAAAACCGGCTTGGCACCCAGCTATTGCACCGCACCACCCGCCGCGTCAGCCTGACGCAGGACGGTATGGTCTATTACGAACGGGCAAAAGATCTGCTGGCAAACCTCGATGAGCTGGACGGTATGTTTCTGCACGATCCCTCCAGCATCAGCGGACGGCTCCGCGTGGATATGCCCGTCGCCGTAGCTCGAAATTTAGTCATCCCCAAACTCCCTGCTTTTCTGCAGCATTATCCGGGCATCGAGCTGGAGCTCAGCAGCAGCGATCGTCTGGTGGATGTGATCCGCGAAGGGTTTGACTGCGTGGTACGCGTCGGCACCCTGAAAGATTCAGGGCTTATTGCCCGACCGTTGGGCAAGCTGTCGGTGATTAACTGCGCCAGCCCGGATTATCTGGCGCGTTTTGGCTACCCGGAAACGCTGGACGATTTAGGCTCCCACGCCGTCATTCACTACACCGCTACGCTGGGAACTCGCCCACAGGGCTTTGAGTTTTATAACGGCAGTACGACGCAGTGGATAAAAACGGGAGGGGTGTTAACTGTTAACAGCACCGAAACTTACCAGGCTGCCTGCCTCGCCGGGCTGGGCATCATTCAGGTTCCGCGGGTTGGGGTGCGAGATTTACTGCGCGCGAAGAAACTGATTGAAATTCTCCCGCAATACCGGGCCGAACCAATGCCTGTCTCCCTGATTTATCCCCACCGGCGCAACCTCTCCCGCCGGGTACATCTGTTCATGGAGTGGCTGACCGAACTCACAAAAGCTTACGTGGACTAGTCGCAAGCTATAATTCAGTAACATCCAGCCAAACGAAAAGGAAAAGACGCGTGACGCCGGAAAATAACCCGCAACGACCCACCCAACATTTAGAGTATGAACCCATCAAGAAGATGGAGACCGAGCCGGAAGAGACCAGGTCTCCAGGTACCGCCAGCAAAGCGCTGGGGACCGTCACCGGCATTATCGCCAGAATTCAGCAGTTTCCCATGATTGCGCATCTGATACGTGCGACCGAACGCTTTAATGACCGCATGGGAAACCAGTTTGGTGCCGCCATCACCTATTTTTCCTTCCTGTCGATGATCCCAATCCTGATGGTGTCGTTTGCGGCGGCCGGTTTTGTGCTCGCGTCGCACCCGACGCTGTTGCAGGATATCTTTAACAAAATCCTGAATAACGTCAGTGATCCAACTCTTGCCAGCACGCTCAAAAGCACCATCAATACCGCCGTCCAGCAGCGCACTACCGTCGGTATCGTCGGTTTGCTGATTGCCCTTTACTCCGGCGTTAACTGGATGGGCAACCTGCGCGAGGCCATTCGCGCCCAGTCGCGCGATGTCTGGGAGCGTAAGCCGCAGGACCAGGAGAAGATTTGGGTGAAGTATCTCCGCGACTTTGTTTCGCTGATTGGCCTGCTCGTCGCGCTCATCGTGACGCTGTCCATTACCTCCGTGGCGGGCTCGGCGCAGCAGATGATCATCTCCGCGCTCTACCTTGATTACATCGAATGGCTGAAGCCCGCCTGGCGCAGCATTGGGCTGGCCATTTCCATCTTCGCCAACTACCTGCTGTTCTTCTGGATCTTCTGGCGCTTGCCGCGCCATCGTCCGCGCAAGAAGGCGCTGATCAGAGGGACACTGATCGCGGCGATAGGCTTTGAGGTGATTAAAATCGTGATGACCTACACCCTGCCCTCGCTGGTGAAATCCCCTTCCGGCGCGGCGTTCGGCTCGGTGCTGGGGTTAATGGCGTTCTTCTACTTCTTCGCACGTTTAACCCTGTTCTGCGCCGCGTGGATCGCCACTGCCGAGTACAAAGACGACCCGCGAATGCCGGGCAAAACGCACCGTTAACCCCTCTCCCGGGCTGAAATTTCAGCCCGATTCATCATTTCAGCATATAAATCCAGTCCGTAACTTTTATTTAACCGAAAACCAGTGTTATTGACTGATATTTAAAATCTGTGAAGCATTTCATAGACGTGTTTTGGCTGGCCTGAAAATTATCCGCTTTTTGTTGCTTTTATCACCAGGCCGCGGCTTTGTTACAGATTGAAATGTCGCTTTTGCTGTGCGTAATATGGCCTTTCGTTCGACAAAAATAAGAAAATATTATGCAAGCAACCGCCACCACACTCGACTCAGAAACGGAAAACGTTCCGGTAAATTCGCGCAATAAAGTTGTCGTCGCCTCGCTGATTGGCACCGCCATCGAGTTCTTCGACTTTTACATTTACGCCACCGCGGCGGTCATCGTCTTCCCGCACATTTTCTTCCCGCAGGGCGATCCGACGGCGGCCACGCTGCAGTCTCTGGCGACCTTTGCTATCGCGTTTGTTGCGCGTCCGATTGGCTCTGCGCTGTTTGGACACTTTGGCGATCGCATCGGACGCAAAGTCACGCTGGTGGCCTCGCTGCTGACGATGGGGATCTCCACCGTGGCCATCGGCCTGCTGCCGACGTATGAGACCATCGGCATTCTGGCGCCGGTCCTGCTGGCGCTGGCGCGTTTTGGTCAGGGTCTGGGACTGGGTGGTGAATGGGGTGGCGCGGCGCTGCTGGCCACCGAGAACGCCCCGGCGCGCAAGCGCGCACTGTATGGTTCCTTCCCGCAGCTTGGCGCACCGATTGGCTTCTTCTTCGCCAACGGGACGTTCCTGCTGCTCTCCTGGCTGCTGACGGATGAACAGTTCATGAGCTGGGGCTGGCGTATCCCGTTTGTCTTCTCAGCCGTGCTGGTGCTGATTGGCCTGTACGTGCGTGTTTCTCTGCATGAGACCCCTGTTTTCGCGAAAGTGGCCGCGGCGAACAAGCAGGTGAAGGTACCGCTGGGCACGCTGCTGACCAAACACGTCCGCGTGACCGTACTGGGCACGTTTATCATGCTGGCCACCTACACGCTGTTCTACATCATGACCGTTTACTCCATGACCTTCAGTACCGCCGCCGCGCCGGTTGGGCTGGGTCTGCCGCGTAACGAAGTGCTGTGGATGCTGATGATGGCGGTGATCGGATTTGGCGTGATGGTTCCGATTGCGGGCCTGCTCGCGGATAAGTTCGGTCGTCGCGCAAGCATGATCACCATCACCACGCTGATCGTTCTGTTTGCTCTGTTCGTCTTCCCGCCGCTGCTGGGTTCAGGCAGCCCGGCGCTGGTGATGGCCTACCTGCTGATTGGCCTGAGCCTGATGGGGCTGACCTTCGGCCCGATGGGTGCACTGCTGCCAGAGCTGTTCCCGACGGAAGTGCGTTATACCGGCGCGTCGTTCTCCTACAACGTCTCGTCTATTCTGGGCGCCTCCGTTGCGCCGTATATCGCCACCTGGCTGCAGGCAAATTACGGCCTGTTCTATGTGGGCGTTTATCTGGCGGCCATGGCGGCACTGACGCTGATTGCGCTACTGCTGACGCACGAGACGAAGCACCAGGCTCTGTAAGCTAATGCCGGGTGGCGGCTACGCCTTACCCGGCCTACGATTCAAATGTAGGCCGGGTAAGCGCAGCGCCACCCGGCAAAAACAGGCAGCTCCTTACTTCTTCATTTGCGACAAAATGGTCCGGCACTGATTCGCCTCTCCTTCTGACGGCGAAATCAACGCCAGCAGCGCTGCGGCGGGGGTAACCAGCGTCGCGAGGGCTGCGGCCACCGCGCCACGCGCAATCAGCGGTCCGGGCTTCACGCCCGCCTGCGGATTTTGGAAGGTTCCGCGCACGTACAGCGGCGAGCGCAGGGTGATGATACGGATCCCCTTACTTTCCGGATCGATGGTCAAATCCAGCTGTTCGGACGCCATGCTGGCGGTACCGGTCACGTTAATCACCGCATTTTCCGTGTCGAAGGCAAAAATCTGCGGACGCGCCACGCCGTTAACCAGATCCAGATTGGCCGCCGCGCAGTTCACCCGCACCTCATCATCACCGAAGATTTGCCCGATGATATAGTTCCCGACGTTCAGGCCCAGGATTTCCATCAGGTTGCGGCTCACCAGCCCGTCGTTCATCAGCAGCTTCAGGTTGCCATTACCGCTGCCCAGCAGCGCCGCCACGGAGTTCCCCACGCCGCGGATGTCGGCATCGCCGTTCATCTCGCCGAGCGTCTTCTGCATCAGCTCGACGTTCGGCATCAGCGCTTTCAGCTTAAGCCTGCGCGCCTGAATCTCCGCGCGCCCCTGCATCGGCTTTTTATCGCCTTCCAGGTGAATGTTGGAGGAAATCGTCCCGCCCGCCATGCCAAACTTCAGCGGCTGCAGGCGCAGGTCGGCGTTTTTGAGGATGATATGCGTCGAGAGATCGCTCAACGGCAACGTGCTGCCATGCTCAATCTTACGCCCTTTGAAGCGCACATCCGCATCCATCACGTTCCACTTATCGGTTTCAAAGCGATCGTAAGGCAGCACTTTTCCCGCAGGTTGAATGTCCTTTTTCACCTCTTTTGACTTCGTACCTTTACCGGAATCCACGCCGATCAGCGGGCCGAGATCGGCCAGACGCAGCTGGCGGGACTCAACGTCCCCTTCCAGCTTCGGTCTCGGTTTTCCGGTGGTGTAGGTCAGCGAGCCGTGGATATCGCTGTCGCCGATGCGGCCGTTAAAATCACGGTAGTCAAAAACCGACGATTTTTCGCTGTCGATTTTGGCGACCAGATGCCCGTCCGTTTCGAACGGCGGGGTATCCGGCAGCAGCACGCCGGTCAGCTCATACAGCTCGCCCAGCGAATCACCGGCAAATTTAAGCTGAAGATCGACGCCGCCCATGTTCATCGGGTCGTTAACCGTTCCCACGAACGCCACGCGGGTGTTACCGGAGCGGAAGTCCGCCTGCACCGGGAACGGCGTGCCTTCGCTCCGGAGCGCCAGCATGCCGCCTATTTTCCCTTTACCGGTGAGCGGCTGGTCGTTGTAGCGTCCTTTTGCCGTCAGGCCGAAGACATAGTCGCCCACGCTTGCCGTGTCACCTTTGGCTTTCGTCCCCGTGACCTCGCTAAACGGCAGCGGCTTGCCGAGCGGATCGACCAGGATCTCCACGTCGGCCTTGCTGACCTTATCGTCGATGGCGATCCGCCCGCGATCGAAGAGAATATTGTCGAGACGGAATGACCAGGAGGAAGGCTGGGCGTTCGGATCCTTTTCGCCATCGCTGGCAAGGTTGAACGTCCAGTTGTTGTTTTTTTCAGAGAGGCGGATCAGGCGCGCGTCGGGCTGCTGAAGTTTGATCCACGGCAGATAGACCGTTTTGGTCAGCAGCGCGAGCGGGGCCAGCGTGGCCTCAACGCGCGGCAGGTGGATCATGGTGACGTCCGGGATATCCGGCGGGTTACCGAGAATGATGTCGTCGGCGTGGACGTGCGGCCAGGGGATCCAGCTTCGCCAGCCGGGCTCCTCTTTCTGACGCTCCCACACGACCCCTAAATCACCGCGTATGGCGAAGGGGCGGTTCAGTTCGGTTGAGACTTTCTGGTTGATGGTCGGCTTAAGACGGTTCCAGTCAAACGTCGCGATAATGATGGCGACGACCACGATCAACAACAAGAAAATCCCTGCTGTCCAGGAGATCACCCTGGTTGTTCTTGTCATTTTTATCCCCTTTCCTGATGACCTGTCCTGTAAAACTATAGTCCAGACAAAGGGAAGCGGGCTTATCAGAGGGTAGTTATCACGCTATCGAGGCGATCCATGGGTACCGGTCGGGAGAGAAAATAGCCTTGCGCCGCCGCGGCAGGCGAGCTTTGCACATCACGCCACTCTTCCAGCGTTTCCACACCTTCAACAATCACGCCCTGGCAATAGCGGTTCATCAGCTGTAATAACAGCGTAAACAGGTTCCGCCCTTCCGGGGTCTGACGCAGCATAATGAACAGATCGCGGGCCACTTTAATGTAGTCATAACGCACTTCACTCAGAGCCGAAAAGTTCGCCATGCCGGTGCCAAAGTCATCCAGCCACAGCGGGCCGTATTCGCATATGGAGGCAAACGAGGAGTCCTGCGGCAGGCGGACATGCTCCACCAGCTCAAAGCGCACCCACGGCAGGGTGGCGATCAGCGCCTGCAATTTCGCGTTCTGACGCAGCGCCAGCAGAGTGGGGCCATCAACATTCACTGAGGCGAGGATATCGTGCTGTTCGAAAAAGGGCTGCTTCGTTGCAAGCATACGGAGCTGCTCTTCCAGCACGTCAAGACGCTGGCGAACGGCCACTTCGGCAAAATAGCGATCCGGTGCGATGCGCTGGGAAGGGTTTGAGGGATGCGTCACGACGGTCAAAATTTCAATGGCCATCAGTCGACCGTCTGTTCGGTATATCGGCTGATAGGTATACGCACGCTCACATTGCAGCCAGTAGCGATGCTCCTGCAAGTTCTCAATACTTGCCTCAGGCGTGGTGCTCAGCCGCTGGATAACCTGCTCTGACTTCATTTCAGATGTCCTGTTGTTGGGATGGCCTTTCTGGACTCGTCACAGGATTATCGGCGCGACAATTGAGAACTTTATGTTCAATTCACCGGGAAAATGAAATTAAGATGACAGAAATGCGCAGGAACACGCGCTGGCTCAAATAAAATAATGGAACGTTGTTTTAATATAGTTGACCTGTTAATTCACTCAGCGCACACTGCTGATCATTCTTCTGTTCAGGTTCACGATTATGTCTAAAAAAATTGCCGTGATTGGCGAATGCATGATTGAGCTGTCACAAAAAGGCGCGGAAGTGAGCCGCGGATTTGGTGGCGATACGTTAAACACCTCCGTTTATATTGCCCGCCAGGTTGCGCCTGAGGTGCTCACCGTGAACTACGTTACCGCTCTGGGGACGGACAGCTTCAGCCAGCAGATGCTGGAGGCCTGGCAAAGTGAACATATTGATACCTCGCTGATCCAGCGTATGGAAAACCGCCTGCCGGGTTTGTATTACATTGAGACCGACGACACCGGCGAACGCACGTTTTATTACTGGCGTAACGAAGCCGCGGCCAAATTCTGGCTGGAGAGCGAGGATGCCGCGGCCATCTGCGAAGCGCTGGCGACCTTCGACTACCTCTATCTGAGCGGGATCAGCCTGGCGATCCTGAGCCCCACCAGCCGTGAAAAGCTGCTCTCGCTGCTGCGCGAATGCCGTGCCAACGGCGGCAAGGTCATTTTCGATAACAACTACCGCCCGCGCCTGTGGGCCAGCCGTGAAGAGACGCAGCAGGTCTATCAGCAGATGCTGCAATGCACCGACATCGCCTTCCTGACGCTCGACGATGAAGACGCCCTCTGGGGGGAGAAACCGGTAGAGGACGTGATTGCACGCACGCAGGCGGCTGGCGTGAGCGAAGTGGTGATTAAGCGCGGTGCGGAGTCGTGCCTGGTCGCGACTACGGGTGAAGCGACGATTGAGGTCCCGGCGGTGAAGCTTGCCAAAGAGAAAGTGATTGATACCACGGCGGCGGGTGATTCATTCAGCGCGGGCTATCTGGCAGTACGCCTGACGGGCGGAACGCCGGAAGCGGCGGCACAGCGTGGACATCTGACGGCCAGCACGGTGATTCAGTATCGCGGGGCGATTATTCCGCGTGAGGCGATGCCTGTTTAAGTAGGGTGCGGGCTGATGCCCTAACCCTCTCCCACAGGGAGAGGGTTAGTCTACATATTACTGCCCTTGCGGGATATCCGTCGCGTCCGGGTGTAAATCATCAGCCGTCGCGGCCTGCGTCGGCTGCGGCGCGGTCGCCATGATGGAATCCCAGGTCTTCTGAAGTTCCTTCATGTCATATTCCGGCTCGCCCTTCGGCTGCAGAAGGATCAACGCCATCTCCTGCGACAGCTGCTGTCGGAGATCCTGGTTGAGCATTTCGACGGTCAGACCGTTCAGGAAATCCTGACGAAGCTTCTGGTACTGTTCCGGCGCAATATCCACCACCTGATTCTGCAGGGAACGAATACGCTGGCTGATCAGAATATCGGTATCGGCGCGCGCGTAGGTCGCAAACAGCTTCTGCAGCTCGAGTTTTTTCTGCGCCACAAGCGCGTTGAATTCCTCTTCGGAAAGCCCCTCTTTACGCACTTTTGCCAACTCTTTCGCGACGACACCCAGATTGGCATTCAGCTTATCGCCCGGTGATTCAACGTTAATGGCGCATTGCGCACGCTGGAACAGCACGCGGCAGTCAAAGCCAAGACCGATATTCTTCACGTTATTCTTACTGAGCGTCTGCTGAACGTGCCAGAACAGCGCTTCACGCGCCAGGTCGGCACGCCAGTATCGCAACAGCGCCGCGGACTCACGGATGGGCTGCCAGGCGTTATCCCACATCACGGAGAGTCGGTCCTGACGCACGGTGTCCGTCATAATGCTGACAGGCTCTGCACGCAGCGGGGAGAGTGTCGGAACAGGGGCAGGCGATTCACGCTTGCCTTTCAGATCGCCAAACGCTTTGTTGATCTGCTCCACCACCGCGCGGCTGTCCACGTTACCCACCACGATCAGCGTCATCGCGTCCGGGGTGTACCACTTCTGGTAGAACGATTTCACCTGTTCGGCGTCCACCGGCTGTTTTAGCGGCTCGGCAGGGTCATGTCCCAGCAACGTCGAGCCTTTCAGGCGGTAACGCCACCAGCCCTCTTTGGTATCACCAGGCCAGGTCGCCACCATGTCGCTGTTGCTCAACGCATAGTTGACGGTGTCCGGCGTAATTGCCAGATTGCCGGAGGCATCGGAGAGATACGTCAGGGCTTCTTTAAGCAGATCGTTGCGGTTATTAGGCAGGCTCAGGTTAAACATGGTGTAGTCATACGAGACCACAGCCGGAGGAAGCGGGCGTTTCGGATCGATGGCCTGTTGCCAGAGCGAACGCACCTGAACCGCTTGCAGGCTGCCGCTCTGCGTGAGCGCCAGCCGGGGAATAAAGTGGCTGAAACCGGTTTGCTGGGTGCTTTCCGTGAGGGAACCGGTATTAACAGACAGACGGATTTCAATACGGTCACTGGGACGTTGCGGCGTGGCTAACACCTGCCACTGAAAACCGTTCGCTAGTGTCCCTTGTTGCCAGGCCGGGTCTGGCTGGAGCGCATCTGCCTGCACATAACTGGCTGCTGCCATCATCAGCAAACCGCCGGTTAAGAGTCGAATTTTTGTGCCCTGCATGTGAACCCCTGATCAACATTCCTGGTTAAAAAAGAGTGCCTCGCGACGCGCTTCACTCTTAAAGATGACGATGAAAACACGTCGATTAGACCGCGCGTTCGGCAAAACGTCACGGTCCGAAGTGAAATATACCCAAAAAAAATCTTGTCGAATTATGACAGGTATGAACAGTTATTATGCGCAGGAGCCCGCATCCCCACAAGGGAATACGGGCTTTTGTGACAAGATTAAGAGGATAAGCCAGGATTTTTGCTGTCAGTTGAACGATTATTCAGAGTATCGTCGAGCTTTTTGTGATCCAGCTCTTTCACCCATTTCGCGACCACTACCGTTGCCACGCCGTTACCCACCAGGTTGGTTAACGCACGCGCCTCTGACATAAAGCGGTCAATACCGAGAATCAATGCCAGGCCCGCCACCGGCAGGTGCCCCACTGCAGAGATAGTGGCTGCCAGCACGATAAAGCCGCTGCCCGTTACGCCCGCCGCGCCTTTAGAGGAGAGCAGGAGAACCACCAGCAGAGTGATCTGATGGAAAATATCCATATGGCTGTTGGTCGCCTGTGCGATAAACACCGCCGCCATCGTCAGGTATATCGAGGTGCCGTCCAGGTTGAAGGAGTAGCCCGTCGGGATCACCAGCCCCACCACCGATTTACGACACCCGAGTTTCTCCATCTTATCGAGCATGCGCGGCAGCGCCGATTCTGACGAGGAGGTTCCCAGAACAATCAGCAGCTCTTCGCGGATGTAACGGATAAATTTGAAGATGCTGAAACCGGTCGCGCGGGCGATGGAGCCCAGCACCACCACCACGAAAAGAATACAGGTGATATAGAAACAGATAATCAGCTGACCCAACTGGACCAGCGTACCGACGCCATACTTACCGATGGTGAAGGCCATCGCACCGAAAGCACCGATGGGCGCCAGGCGCATGATCATATTGATGATGCCGAAGATGACCTGCGAGAAGCTTTCGATCACGTTAAAGATAAGCTGGCCTTTGCTCCCCAGGCGGTGCAGGGCAAAGCCAAACATCACGGCGAACAGCAGCACCTGGAGGATGTTTCCGCTGGCGAACGCGCCAATGACGCTGCCAGGAATGACGTCCAGCAGGAAGGCCACCACGCCCTGATCCTTCGCCTGTTCGGCATAGACCGCAACCGCTTTGGCATCCAGCGTCGAGGGATCGACGTTCATCCCCGCACCTGGGTGCACCACGTTAACGATGACCAGACCAATAATCAGCGCAAGGGTACTGACCACTTCAAAATAGAGAAGCGCCACTGCACCGGTACGGCCAACCGCCTTCATGCTTTCCATGCCAGCGATGCCCGTGACGACCGTACAGAAGATCACCGGAGCGATGACCATTTTGATGAGCTTAACGAACGCGTCGCCAAGCGGTTTCATTTGCGCGCCCAGTTCAGGGTAATAGTGACCCAGCAGAATACCGATGGCGATGGCTGTCAGGACCTGGAAATAAAGACTTTTGAAGAGTGAGGTTTTCATAGGGTGTCCTTGGGAAGAAAAACCACAGGCTTTGTAAGGTTATGGTTAACCTGCGGCTTTAAAATAACACCCGCATAACAGGACAGAAATAAACTCAGTTCAAATTTGAAACACAAATGTTAAGAAATTTGAGCTGGCTCGCACAAGCCAGCAACAAAATTACACTTTTGCGTTATTGTCAGCACCAGAAAGGTATCGTTCTTCAAAGACATCCGAAGGCACTGCGGGGGCAAACAGGAAACCCTGCCCGCTCTCCACGCCCGCCTCTGCCAGCCAGGCGCGTTGCGCGTCGGTTTCAATTCCCTCGGCAATAAGATGCAGGTTGAGGCTGCGCGCCATCTGGATAATCGCCTGCACCATGCTGCTGTCGTCCGGCAGACCGTCGACAAACGCTTTGTCAATTTTCAGCACATCCACCGGAAGCGTCTTCATGTGCTGAAGCTGGCGCAGCCCGGCGTACCCCATGCCAAAATCGTCCAGGGCAATGCGAATGCCGGCATTACGCAGCGGCTTAAGAATCGCGACCGCCTCATTGGGGTCGTCAATGCGTCGACTCTCCGTCACTTCCAGGGTCAAGGTATCCGGTTTGATGCGGTAACGATGGATCAGCTCCAGCATCTCAGAAACCATGGTCGGGTGCATAAGCTGCATGGCAGACAAATTGACCGACAGCGGCAGCGTTACGCCGCGCTCCTGCCAGGCGGCAAGCTGACGACAGGACTCTTCGAGCACCCAGTAGCCGACGGTGACCATCAGGCCGCAGGACTCGATGCGCTCAATCAGCCCTTCCGGCAGCTCCCATGTGCCATCCGGCTGCTGCAGACGCAGCAGGGCCTCGGCGCTTTTTACCTCTCCCGTCCGCAGATCCACCTGCGGCTGCAGCCAGAGGGCAAACTGGCGGTTATCCAGCGCGGTCAGGATATCACTCTCTTCCGTCAGGCGCTGCTGCGCCTTTTCCATCTGCGCCGGGTCGAAGAACTGGATTTGGTTTTTCCCTTTGCGCCGGGCGGTAAAGGCCGCCGAGAAGGCGCGGCGATAAAGCTGTTCCGCGGTCAGGTCGCCATAGAACATGGCAATCCCGATACTGGCACTCGGGCGAAGCTGGATACCCTGAATCGGCAGCCGCTCATTAATGACAGTGAGTACTTGCTGACCTAACGTGATCGCATGCCAGGGTTCTTTTACGCCGTTGGCAATCACCACCAGGTCGTAACCGCTGACCTGGGTCAGCACCATGCGCGGGGCAAGGACAGATTTGATCTTTTCCACCAGGGTGAGCAGCAGCATCTCTCGCTGGCTCTCCTGAAGCACGCCAGCCGTGTCCTGCAGGGTTTCACAGGCAATGACCATCAGCGCGGTGGTTTGCTGGCGCTCAACGGTTTGCTCCAGCATCGCCATCAGGAACGCTTTATTGGGAAGCTCCGATACCGGAAAACGGGTGGCGCTACTGTTCATCTCATCCTGCTGACGCTGGATGCGCTGCTGGTTGAGGTTGTAGCTGCGCACCAGCATGCCGATCTCATCGTCATGATGCAGACGCGGCAGCTCAAGCTGGTGTCCCATCTGATCCTGCGGCGCAAGCGTGTTCAGCTCGCGGGCGATACGGCGCAGGGGATGGACAATCAGCCGGTTAATGCACCAGGTCAGCGCCACGCTGAGAATAAGCGTCATAAGTAAGCAAGTGGTCACTAACGTAACCACCCAACTCATGACGAATTTATACATGCGGTAGGAGTCTGCCTGTAACACCAGGTAGGCCAGAGGCTGCGGATTGGCAGGGCGTTCGAGTGAATAAACGGGCAGCGAAATTTGCACCGGCAGTTCAAACAGGCGCATCACCATCATCGGGACGGGACGCTCCGGGATAAAGCTCATCCGCAGCGCCTGAAACTGATTGGGTAGCACGACGTCCGCCCGGCTCACAACACCGGCCGGCTGAATACGTTTCAGAATAGTTTCCGCTTCGGGGATATCCCCTTTCAGGATGGAGGCAGACAGCGGGCCGCGTACCGAGCGGGCGATACTTTCTAATTGCGAAGCCGTGTTATAGCGATTCTGCTGTACGGAATGAAACAGCAAAATTACGCAGAAGAGCAGGACAAACAGCATGGTGACGGCAGAGACCATCGCCATCTGTTTGATTGTTAAGGAACGGCTGACACGCAAAATGACTCTCCACAAAACTCTAAGCGCAGGGCGCGCCAGGGTGTAAACCTGGCGCGCCTGAGTATACCCGATTGCTGCGCTGTTAAGAGAGACTTACAAATGGATTAAGGAAAATCCGATTACCAGTCCGCGTAAGGGATGAGCGGTTGCGGCGGTAAGTCCATATCGCCCTGCCAGCCTGCAGCAGAGTAGCGCACATAGATCAGCGCATGGCTTGGGGTATAGTCTTTCGCTTCCTGAATGTCCACGCCCATGCCAACAAACCAGTTGGACGTAACCCGGCGCTCAATAATGGCCCGCGCGGTATAACCCGTGCCTGAGGAGCTGCTGCCGGTTTCCATCGCGCCCCGATCGGTATAGCGGTCTGGCTCATCGGTCGGGATCAGATTCTGGATCGGGTAGCGCAGCTCATCTTTGGTTTTAGAGTGGGACCAGGAGACCGAGCCCCCCAGCTCCCAGGACCAGTTTTCCGTGCGCTTACGCCAGGTCACCGGCAAGGCGAAGGAGACATACTCCTGCGGGCTGTAATAGCCGCCCTGACCCAGGGTATAACCGCTCAGGTCTTTGTCGTAGTGCCAGAGCATGTTGGAGACGCCGACCGTCAGGCGCTCATTGTTTTTATTAATGAGCTTGTAGTAGTAACCCGTCATCCAGCGGACGCGCCAGTTATCCTCCACATTTTTACCCGTCAGCGTTTCCGCGTTCAGGCTTGACCAGACGCCGTTCGCTTCCCCTTTGTCATAGCTGATGCTGACGCCGCCACCGGTCGCGCGTACGCCGCCCCAGGTGGTGCCGGTGTTGGTGTCTTTTTGCCCGCCGAAGGCCAGCAGAGAGCTGGAGATTGGCCGACGATGGGCGTTAACGGTATAGCCGATAGGGCCCAGATCGCTGCTGTAACTGATGCCGCCCACCACGTCGACGACGTCAAAGCCCATCGGCGTGGTGCCAATATCCATCGCCCAGGTTTTATTCTGCCAGCCGACAGCGACGCTTGCGCCATTGTCTGACTGATGGGTGTTACCGCTACACGGCGTTTCGTAGCAGGTTCCCCATTTAGGGTCGTAAGTCCCGTTCCTGGTATCGAATGACCCGACGTCCATATTGACCAGATCGCTTCTGAAGAACATGCGCCCGTCAGAGAGCGGCGCATCCACCTGCAGCATGGTGGTATGCGCTTTCAGATCGGAATAGCCGCCCGTGCCGCTGGAGCCCCAGTAATCGTGCTGCAGCGTGACGTTAACATCCTGCTGGCGGTACAACTCACCGGCATCACTGCGCACGCCGCGCTTCAGCCAGTCGTCTTTTTCATCGTTACGCGTCAGACGGGTGAAACTGTCGTTATCAGCCGGACGCGTCGTGGTGATACCCGTCGATACCATCGCATCTTTATAGGTTTCCAGCGCCTGCTGAGGCTGCCCGTTCTGCGCCTGGAAACGCGCGGCATCACGCAGCACCAGCGCGTTTTCCATGGATCCGGGCTGCGATTTAGCCTGCGGAATGATTTTACTGAAGGTCTGTTCTGCCGCGGCGGAATCACCCAGACCCGCCTGCGCCATCGCGATGCGGCGCTGCATGTTGAGCGACAGCGGCTGGCCGTTCTGCGCGGCGGGCAGCTTCGCCAGCTCCGCGCGCGCGGCATCTTTGTTACCCTGGGCGCTGTAAATCTCGGTCAGGCCGAGGATCGCGTCTTCGTTCTGCGGCTCACGCTGCAGGACGGCGTTGTACGTCGTTTTCGCGGAATTCAGATCGCCACGCTGCTGTGCCCAGTCCGCCAGCGTCAGGTCGATGCGGGTGGAGGTTGGCTGCTGGCGAAGAAGATTCTCCGCCTCCTGCTCTTTACCGCTGTCCCGCAGGCGGTTGGCGGTTTCCAGCACCTGATTGCTTTGCAGGCGGTCGGCAAGTTCCTGAATATTGCTGTTCCACTGGCTGCGCGGCAGCGTGTCCAGATGCGCCAGCGCGGCACGGTCCTGATCGTTTCCGGAAAGATAGAGCCCGCTGGCATAGACCTGATCCGGATCGGACGGTTTCTGGCGGGCAAGCTGACGCATCAGGGTATCTGCCTGGCTGCGCTGACCCGCGCTGTAGAGATCGCGCGACAGACGATAGGTTATCCACACGTCGCCAGGAGAGAGCGCCAGACGACGACGCTGGATTTCTGCTGCCTGGGCGTATTTCCCCTGATTTTCCAGCTGTTCGGCCTGGGCAGAGAGCTGCTCGTTGGTCAGACTACGCTCGATATCATCAATGCTCCGACGCTGGCTGGCGGAAAGCGACTGGATAAACTGCGAGGCTTTCTCCGGGGACTGCGCGCGGTAAATATTGGCCAGGCCGCGAACCGCGTTGCTGTTGCCGCTATCCATTCGCAGCGCCTGACGGTAATAACGCTCCGCCGCGTCGTTATCTTTACGCGCCGCGGCGGCGTCGCCCAGCCCCAGCACCGCGTAGCTGTCGGTATTGTCGATGTTACGCGCCTGCTGATAGTAACGCTCTGCCTGCGCCGGGTTATTCGCCTTCAGCGCCGCATCGCCCTGCTGGATCAGCAGCCAGTAGCGGTTAACCTTCAGAAGACTGTCCCATTTACCCCGGTTATCGCTCTGCGGATCGAGGGCAATCGCCTTTTCAAACTGCGCTACCGCGCGGGCACGGTCGCCCTTCTGGGAATACGCCTGCCCCAGGGCCCCCACCGCTTCACTGTCGGCATGGTTGGCGCTGACGGCTTTTTGCAGCTCGGCCACCGCCTTACTGCCCTGCCCGGCATCCACCGCCGCGAGCCCTTCCGCTTTCGCGCGGAACGCCGGATCGGCGAGCTGTTTTTGCTGCGCTTCAAGCTGGGCACGCGCCGCAGCGACGCTATCCCCGTCGCTAAATACGCTCAGATATTTTTGCAGCGCGCTGACGCTGGCGCTGCTGGCAGGCTGGTCTTTGATTTGGTCATACCACATATCAGACGCCTGGCTGCGGCCATTGGTGGATTTGGCCATCTCCTGCAGTACCGCAAAGCCTTCATCACGTCGTCCGCTCTGGAACAGAAGCTGGGCCAGCGTTGTCTGCAGCTGCGTATTCCCGGGGCTGCTGCTGTTAATTTTTTTCAGCTGGTTAATGGCCGCACCGCGGCGAGCTGGATCTTTCGCCACGACGTTCCAGTATTCCGTCGCCACGTCGCCACCCGGCGGGTTGCCGTCAAACAGCTTGTCATAGGCGGCAATCGCTTCCTGCGTGTGCCCCGTAGTGGCGAGCAGTCGCGCCTGCTGGAGCTGCTGTCGGCCATGCGGAGTAGAAAGCAGCATGGTGTTGCGTGAGGACTGGTAAGCGCTCGAATCCGGGGCGATCCCTTTCAGACGATCCAGCTCTTTTTGCGCGCCGGCGTTATCGCCCTGACGCAGCAGGTAGCGAAAGCGGGCGGCAATGACGTCAGGGTTGTTGGGGTCAATCAGCTCAAGGCGATAGAGCGACTGACGAACCAAATCCTCACGCTGTGTCGATTCGCCCAGCCTGACCTGCTCCAGCAGCTGTTTCTGCTGCGGAGAGTTGGCGGCCTGTGCCCACGGCATAAGCGCCAGGCCAAGCGATAAACTGAGTAGATTTACTGTGAACTTGCGCATTCCTGGCCCCAATCCGGTATTAATTCACCTTTTGCGGTGAAGCGAAAACGATGCTGATCCCATCCTTGCCCAAAAAGCGTCAGCACATAGCTGTAATAGGCATTGTTATCGGGAAAATGGTCTGCAACGCGCTGGCGCTGAACCGCCTGGGCATCACGTTGTTGTAAAAAAGGCAACATAGCGGCAGAGAACCCGACCGGGCCGTCACCGGTACGTTTCCCCGTCGCCACATCCACTTTCTCCGGCGGCACACCCCGTTTCACGGTCTTTGCCGCCATCGGCTGGAAGCGCGTCAGGAGCCGGGCTTTCTGAGGATCTTTATCACTCATCATGCCCACCCAGAGATACACGCGGATGGCGTCGTAGCCGCCCACCAGCGCTTTCTCCTGCTGTAACCGCCAGCCTTTGTTTTTCTGATACTGCACCCAGTCCGGCGAAAAACCTTTCGGCGCACTCTCAAGCAGCAGGCGCAGGTTAGTTTCACGAAGCTGGGTCCACGGGGAACCAAAGCGCGTGAAATAAGCCGCTAGCTGCGGAGGAAGATAGCTGGGGTTAAAACGCCAGGCGTTCTCATCGGCAAAACCGACTTTACCAGGAAGCAGCATTGCGCCGAGCCCCGGGACGTTGACCACTTCCTCGCTGACAATGCGTTTCAGCAGCGCCTTACCCGTGCGGGTATAGTCCCGATCTTTCCACAGCCGACCCGCTTCGAGCAGTGACCAGGCGATCCAGACATCGGCATCAGAGGCGGAGTTGGTATCAATCACCGCCCAGGCGTCTTTATCTTTCTGACCCCATAGCCAGGCAGGCAGATGGGCGTTGAGATCGCCGCTGGCGAGATTATCGCGCGTCCACGTCAGCAGCAGGTCAAAGGCTTTGCGATCGTTCGCCGCCAGGGCAAAGAACAGGGCGTAGCTTTGCCCTTCCGAGGTCGTAATTTTGCGCGTGTCACTGGGATCAATGACGCGCCCGCCTTCACTGATGTAGTCCTTTTTAAACTGCTCCCAGGCAGGCCAGGTACAGGCGGCGCGAAGAGGAAGCGCCGCCAGCATCACCGCTGCTAATACACACCAGCGAAAGGCTTTCATCACATCTTACTCATCCGGGTTCAGACGACGACGGCTGATGATTCGCAGCAGACGCCACAGCACCCATGCCAGCAAGACCACGCTGACCGCAGCCAGGATAGCGAGCAGAACCGGATGGTTAGCCAGCGCATACCACAGGCGTTCGAACCACGGCAGATGGCCCACGTAGTACACATCCCCCACGCGCAGGCTATTGACGCCGGACTCACGGATCACCGACACGGAACCAAACATCGCGGCACGTTTACCGCTGTCGTTCATGGCCGTATTGAGCAGTTCATAGCCGCGCGGGCTGTCCGCGAGGAGAGCCACCACGCTGCGCTGTTCGTTGTAAGGCGACTGGAAGCCCACCACCGCGGCCATCGCCCCCTGAGACGTTACCGTCGTCTGCGCGCTGGCCTGACGATCGTTCACATCCGGCATAATGCTCGGGAACTCGGTCTGTCGCAGCGGCGTATTGACCCAGGACTGAGCCGCTTTCACCAGCAGATCGATACGTTTGTCATCCTTCAGCTTATCCGGGATGGTCCCGATCACCATGATGTCAGCATCTTTGTTCTGAATCTGGCTGCCATCGTCCGTCAACGTGACGTTAATGGCCGGTAATCCTGTTTGTCCTCCAACGGTCGCCATGGTGTCGAGCAGAGTCGTAACCTGACCTTCGTTTGGCGTTTTTGGCATTACCACAATGGACTCAGAGAGATCGGCCATACGGCTGAACGGGAAGCCCGCGTTAGCAAAGGCGCGCAGGTCCGGCATCGCCAGGAAGTGATAGTACTTCGAGAAGTCGATGGTCGACTCATCGCCAATCACCACGTGGTTCTGCACCGGCTGGAAGGTGATGCAGTTTTCCGCCGAGCCGCCAGGCATCGGGTTCATGTACTGGAAATCAAAGCGCAGCTGGTTTATCGCACCCAGCTTCAGTGCCGGAATAGAAACATCCGTTTTACCGTCCAGCAGCCCCTGCAGCACCGGCAGGCGAAGCATCAGGCGGTTCGTATCCTGCGTGCTTTGCAGGCTGAAGGATTGCAGGAACTGGTTGTTCAGGCTGATATCCATGCGCGAGCTGTCTTTGGTGGCTGGCGCGGTATAGCGGTAGTTCAGATTGATATCAATGCCGTTGGTACGCAGCAGGTACAGATCCGGCGGCAGATTCAGCGACAGGCTAATCGGCGCTGGCTCAAGCCCCGTCGCCTGCAGCTGTTCTTCATAGGTTTTCAGCTCGCCAAAGGTGACCGCACGGTCGGTACGCACCCAGTTTGGCGCATCATAAGGTTTACGCGCCAGCAGCGGTTTGACCTCATCTATCACGACGCTGTTGCCGCGGAAAAGGACGTTGCCCTGGGCAATGGCTTTTGCTGCCTGAACCAGATCTTTATCATCACGACCAAAGACCACCAGCAGCTTCACGTACGGGTTTTCCGGGTGGCTTATCATCTCAACGGTCGGCGCTTTGACGTCCGGATGATCGCGCAGGAAGGCCGGACGTTTCGCATTGGTGGCAAACACAATGGCATTTCTGTCCGGCAGTTTGTCATACATCGCCGGGAAGCTCTGACCGCGCCAGCCCGCGCGTGAACCAAACCAGGAGGCCACAATGGTGGCCGCCAGCTGCTCGGTCACGTCCGGGGACGAGGCAAACACCATCGGCAGCGTGAGCGGGCGGTTATCACGCGGATCGAAGAACGGAACCGGGAAGGCCGAGAGATCGTTTTTCAGCGCCAGCGACTGGTAGGTCATCTGCAGCGAGGAGTTACGCCCGACGTCCATCCACAGCGTGTTGCTGGCCGGGTTTTCGCAGACATCGCGGTAGTGGCCGACAAACTCCAGGCGGATGCGGTTAAAGTCGGTGATGAACAGCGGGTTGATCGGCACCTGCGCCTGGGTTTTCTTGCCGAGCTGCTCTTTCGTGACCGGCAGAACGTCCATCAGCTCGTCATTCAGATAGACCTTCAGCTGAGACTGGGTCGGCAGCAGCGATGGCGACGGCGTGTATTCGAGATTCAGCACCGCATTAGAGACGACCTCGTCGCTGCGCATGCCAAATTCAATGCCGCCGTTAGGGTTGATGCCGCGCAGCACCATGCTGCCCGGAGGCGGCGCAATTTGCGCGAAGGTCAGCTTCACGTCCCGCGACGGCGCATTGTCCGCAACGACGGGCGCATTCGCCCCCCGGACGCCCGGCATTACCTGCCCGATGACCTGGCCGTCTGCCGGCAGGGTGTTCCCCTCCGTTGGCTGGTTCGGCATGATGTTTTCAGTTTGACCCGGTGCCGCGGTGACAACCGGATCGGTTGCTTGCGCGACGACAGGTACGGTTGGCGCAGGCGTTGCCGCTGCGTTACCCGGGGCTGCGTTAGCCATTGTTGCGGGGATCGCATTCATCCCCATTGCCACTGCACATAACCAGGAAAGTTTTGTTTTCATCGCGTTATCATCATTGTTGAGCCATAACCGGGTCCGCCTGCTTCGCCTCATCCCGCTCAGGACGACGAGGAATGAACGACACGACCCAGGAAACCAGCGAAGTAAGTGACCGGAAAATTAATTTCACCGACGACGGGGCAAATTCTGCAAGGTGACGATAGCCACGGAACCCCAGCTTCAGAATATCCAGCAGGCTTTCCAGAGGCTTATCCTCCGGGAAGCTGTCCTGCCAGAGAGCCCACGTATCCGCGCGGGCAAACGTACACTGCACAAAATCGATATGTTGCTTTTTGGTCAACGGCATCAGCTGCAGGCCGACTTCATTGCCCACCACGCGAACGACCTGTGTCGGGAAGACATACTCCTGCTGGCCGCGCTTAAGCAGCAGGTTAACTTTTTGCCCTTCCAGCACCTTCGCCTGGCCGTTGATTTTGATCCCCAGACCGCCGTCAGAGAAGTCGTGCACGGTACAGGAGAAGAGATGGCCATCTTCACGGGCGATCGCCGCTGGCATGCATATTTCCACGCGATGCGCGCGACGAACCTGTTTGCTCTCCACCGACACCGCCACCGCGCCGCCGAGGATAATCAGGTTGTAGAAGACCCACGCCATACTGACGAAGACGGTCAGGATTTCGTTTTCCGGACCGTAGAAGTAGCGCCAGATACCCGCAATGACGCCCACGATATTCAGCAGCACCAGGAAGATATACGGCCGGGAGATCACCCAGTCGACGTACTCCTCCTCCACCAGCCCGCCCTTCGCGGTGACGTTGAATTTCCCTTTGTGCGGGTTAATCAGCGCCACCATCGTCGGCGGCGCGATGTACCAGGCCAGCACCGTTTCGTAGATTTCACTCCAGAAGGAGTGGCGGTATTTACCCTGTATCTTCGAGTTCGTCAGGCTCGCGTGGATCATGTGCGGCAGAACAAACAGCGCAATCATCAGCGCGGGGGCGTAGATGATATAAGCGTGAAGGAGCAGGAACGCCAGCGGCGCGGTCAGGAAGATCAGCCGCGGAATACCGGACAAGAAGTGGAACATGGCGTTGACGTAGCAAAGACGCTGCGCCAGCTTGAGTCCTTTCCCGATCAGTGGGTTATCAAGACGGAAGATCTGCACCATGCCGCGCGCCCAGCGAATACGCTGACCAATGTGCGCCGACAGTGACTCGGTTGCCAGACCGGCCGCCTGCGGGATACGCATATAGGCAGAGGTATAGCCACGACGGTGCAGGCGCAGTGAGGTGTGCGCATCTTCAGTGACCGTTTCGACGGCGATACCGCCAATTTCATCCAGCGGTTTACGGCGGATAACCGCGCATGAGCCGCAGAAGAAGGTGGCGTCCCACATGTCGTTTCCGTCCTGTACCAGCCCATAGAACAGCGTGCCTTCGTTCGGAGTTTTGCGGAAGCGGCCAAGGTTACGTTCAAACGGGTCCGGCGAGAAGAAGTGGTGCGGCGTCTGCATCATCGCCAGCTCTTTCTCCTTCAGGAACCAGCCCATGGTCATCTGCAGGAACGAGCGCGTCGGCACGTGGTCGCAGTCAAAAATCGAGACAAACTCCCCGGTGGCATACTTCAACGCGTTGTTGATGTTCCCCGCCTTAGCGTGTTCGTGCGTCGGACGGGCGATGTACTCGACGCCAACCTCCTCCGCGAACTGGCGGAACGCCGGACGGTTGCCGTCATCCAGGATCCAGACCTTGAGCTTGTCTTTCGGCCAGTCGATGCCCAGCGCGGCATAGATGGTGTTCTTCACCACGCTCAGGTCTTCGTTGTAGGTCGGCACGAAGAGATCGACGGTTGGCCACTGGGTCGTGTCCTTTGGCAACGGAACCGGCTGGCGGTTGAGCGGCCAAATCACCTGGAAATAGCCCAGCACCAGCACAATCCAGGCATAGGTTTCAGCAAACAGCAGCACCAGGCCGCACACCAGACTCACCGGGTCGTCCCAGTTCAGCGTCGAGGTATAACGCCACCAGATGTAGCGGCAGGAGACGGTCAGCGACAACACGATCAGCATCAGCGCCGAGAAGCGACCCGGAATTCGGCGCACCAGCAGCGCCACGCCCCACAGCAGGATCAGGAAAGTGAACTGCGCCAGAGGGTTGAAAGGCTGCGTAATACAGACCAGCGCCAGAATGAGCGAGAACACGACGATTACGCCGAGGATAAAACGCCGCAGGCCCGGGTGGAGATGCCCGAGCTCTTTATGGTTATCCAGATGGCTGGTCTTATCGCTTACGCTGTCGGGCAGTCTGTCCAGCCACTGATGATAGCGTTCACGTAACTGCTGCACGCGGGAGAAGCTCCGCCAGTGCGGCGTTTTTGTCTCCGCGCGGGATGAGGTCGCCACCAGCCAGATGGCCTGAATGAGATAGCGCGCCGGATCCAGTGGACGCGGCCGGTCAGGATTAATGTGCGGATATAGCTCGCTGTGCCGTGCACGTATGCGCTGCCAGCGCGGGTGTTCAAGCGGTATAAACATCCAGGCCAGAATCATCCAGAAACAGCCGAGCGCGGCGCTAAATGCCGACGCACCGTGACGGCGAAAATGCCGGTAATGTTCGCTCAAACGCGAACTGACCGGTGGGATGAGTAACCAGCTGGCGAGACGACTCATACAGCACTCCCTGCATGCTCCGCCCTGTTGGCGAAGTTCAGCAGACACCAGTTAGCCAGCGTCAGGATCTCTTCTGCCGCCAGTGAATCGCTGCGGTATTCACCGAGCGGTTGCTTAGACGCAAGGCATTCCGCCATTCCCTCATCACGATGGATGACAATCGGAAGCAGGCGGCGCTGGCTTTGCAGCCAGACCTGATAGAGATCGTCCTGGATCTGGCTGCCAATGCGCAAATCGTTAATCAGGATATGGCCATTTTGAGGCAGTCCCTGCTGGTGCAGGCGGATATGGCAGTTCGCATCGACGTTAACGATCGAGAGGACATGATCGCACTGGGCGATAAGCTGTCGTGTCAGCGTGCCGGCACCGTGCGGCAGATCTAGCAAGATCCACTTGTAGTGCCCCTTTTCCCTCAGGCTCTGCAGCGCCAGCGTGAATTGTGAAAACAGGCGCTGGTACGCGGCTTCATTCTCGCGTTCCGTGGTGGTCAGTTGACCAAACGGCAGCAGGTCAAGAAGGGAGGTATAGCGCATACCTGCATCCTGCCAGTCTTTATCGTCAAGCAGCGCGCGGGCCCAGCCCTCTTCGCGAGTAAAGTCGACGTTAAACGACATACGCAGCAAATTATCGGCGCAGGCGTCAATAACCAGCACCGATTCACCTAAAAGCTGTAATGACCACGCCAGCGCCGCGGTAACAGATGTGGTACCCACACCCCCACGGACACCCTGTAATCCGAGTATGGCCATCAATGGCTCCCTTATTGTTGATGGGCGAATTCAGCTAATAACGGCCAGCGTTTAATAGCCGCAGCCAACTGTTCCCGCTGGGAAATATCGGTGTAATCTATTTCAGGTAAAGAAAAGGCCTGCGTCAGCGCCAGAAAATCGTTTTGGAATGTGTAACCCAGGGTCGAGTCGACTGGGGTTCCGGGTTCGTTATTATCCATTCTTTTTCCATCCCTTTGCGTAAAATCGCCAGTTCAGAAGTAGCGAGGCATCCTGCCCTATGAAATTTCATTTACATGCTAA